>JBDSLK010000190.1:0-3912 GCA_039916425.1 Nocardioides sp. | reverse complement strand
GGGTACTTCGCGGCGAGACCGGTCCGAGCGGCGGGGACGCGCTGACCGACGTCCTCGGCGTGTGCACGACCTGGGGCGACGGCCGTGCCGTGGTGCGGACCGCGGGGGGCGCCGACGTCGAGATCGCCATCGCCGACATCGTGTCCGGCAAGCCGGTGCCGCCCCGCCCCTCGGTGCGCGACCGGGTACCTGCCGTGGAGGCCCAGCGGTACGGCTTCGCGCTCTTCGGCGACCTGGTCACCGTGCCCCTCGGCGACTGGGTGTTGCGGTCCTCGGAGACCGCCACCGCCCGGCGCGCCAACTCGGTGCTGGCGATGGCCCCGGCCGGCATCGACGACGCGCTCGCCGGCGTGGTCGCGCACTACCGCTCCCTGGGCCGGCGCCCGGTGGCGGCGGTGCTGCGCGGCAGCAACGAGGAGCGGGGCTTCCTCGACGCCGGCTGGGTGCCCGAGAGCGGCGACGCGGACACCCTCTTCCAGGTGGCCTCGATCGCCCAGACCCGGCGGCTGCTGCGCGGGCTGCCCGATCTCGGCGTCACCCTCGAGGTGACCGGCGACCATGCGGTCGCCCGCCTCGGCCAGCACGCCTCGGGCACCGCGGCGTACTCCCGTGACTGGGTGGGGCTGCGCTCCGTCGACGTGGCGCCCGAGCGCCGTCGTCGCGGATTGGGCCTCGCCGTCGTGGACGCGCTCCTGGGATGGGGGGCTGAGCGCGGCGCCTCGACTGCGTACCTCCAGGTGCTCGGTGACAACGGGCCGGCCCTCGCGCTCTACGAGCGTCTCGGGTTCCGGACCCACCATGCCTACCGCTACCTGGCAGAGGCGTGAACCTGGCTCAGTTCGCGGACCCCAGCTGGGCGCGGATCGCGCCGCCGGGGTACTCCGAGTTGTGGACGTTGACGTAGTACGACGCCGGGTCAGCCAAGGATCGCCTGCACCTTGTCGACGGTGAGCACGTAGCACAAGGTGGTCGGGTCGCCGTCGATCCCGAAGACGTAGACCTCACCACGCCCGTTCGGGTCGCCGGCGAGGCGCTGCGAGCCGTCCGTCTGCACCTCGGCGCGACCGCTGAGCGATCCCTCCAGCACCGTGTTGGCGTGTCCCGCCTGGGCGGCCATCGGCGCGAGCAGCACGCCGACCGCCACTGGCATCTGCGTCACCATTCTTCGATTCCGCGGCCACGGGCGCGAGGCCGTAGGCTCGGCTCGTTCTCAGGTGGGAGGTGACGACTCCCCGGCAAGCCGGCCGCAGTGCCCGAGGACCGACCCGTCGGCGTACCGGCGAGAGGCCGTCCCCGATCGGGACGGCGAAGGTGTGGTGGCACCGCGACCTTGCCCCCGCCCACACCTCCAGGGCTTCATCCGACTGGAGGTCGTCCGTCATGGAACGCACGCTTTGTTCAGAGCTCACCAGCGCCACCGGCCAGGTCCGGCTGGCCGGCTGGGTCCATCGCCGCCGCGAGCTGGCCAAGATCACGTTCCTCGTCGTCCGCGACCGCTCGGGGCTGGCGCAGGTCGTGCTGCCGGCCGGCACGCCGGTGCCGCCCGAGGAGACCACCATCGAGGTGGTCGGGACCGCGACCACGAACCCGCAGGCACCCGGCGGGGTCGAGGTGACCGAGGCAGTGGTGACCACACTCGGGCAGCCGGCCGAGACCCCCGTCGTCGAGCTCTGGCGCCCGTCTCTCGACGCCAGCCTGCCGGTGCAGCTCGACCACGCCGCGACCACCTGGCGACACCCGGCCCAGCGGGCGAAGTGGGAGCTGGCGGCGGCCAGCCTGCGCGGATTCCGCGACACCCTCGACGCGCAAGGCTTCACCGAGGTGCACTCGCCCAAGCTGGTGGAGGCCGCGACCGAGTCAGGCGCCCACGTCTTCCAGGTCGACTACTTCGGCCGGCCGGCGTACCTCGCCCAGAGCCCGCAGTTCTACAAGCAGCAGCTGGTGGGGGTCTTCGAGCGGGTCTACGAGGTGGGGCCGGTCTTCCGGGCCGAGCCGCATGACACAGTGCGACACCTGGCGGAGTACGTCTCCCTCGACGTCGAGCTCGGCTTCATCGAGGACCATCACGACGTCGTAGCCTGCCTGAGAGACACGGTGTCCGGGATGGTCGAGGCCATCCGGACCCACGCGGGCCCGGCCGTCGAGCGGCTCGGGATCACCCTGCCCGAGGTGCCGGCGGAGCTGCCGATGCTGCACTTCCGGCAGGCGCTGGAGATCGCCGGCGCTCCGCCCGATGAGCCCGACCTGAGCCCCGCCCACGAGCGAGCGTTGGGCGCCTGGGCGTTGGAGCACCACGGGTGCGACTTCCTGGTGGTCGAGGGCTACCCGACGGCCAACCGCGCCTTCTACAGCCACCCCGACCCGGACGAGCCCCGATGGTCGCGGTCCTTCGACCTGATCTTCCGCGGCATCGAGCTGGTGAGTGGGGCGCAGCGGCTGCACCGCTACGACGACTACGTGCGGGCCCTGCAGGAGCGCGGCTACCCGCTGGCGCCCTACGCGTCGTACGTCGACGCCTTCAAGCGTGGGATCCCGCCGCACGGCGGCTTCGCGATCGGGCTGGAGCGCTGGGTCGCACGACTCGTCGAGGCGTCCAACATCCGTGAGGTCACGCTCTTCCCGCGCGACCTGCACCGCCTGACCCCCTAATTCGAGTTGGGCGTCGTGGCTCCATGAGTTGGGCGTCGTGGCTCCATGACTTGGGCGTCGTGGTGGGCACGGTCGCCATTCGGCCCAACTCGACGAGCCGCGAGGCCCAACTCGACGAGCCGCGAGGCCCAAGTCAACGAGGGGGCTTGCAGATGACCGTGTCGGAGGGGGTGTAGGTCGTGCTCGTCGTCTCGTCGTGGTCGAGCGCACTCTCGCCGGCGCGGCGGAAGTAGCGAACCACGTCGATGTCGAAGCCGCCGTACCCGGTGTTGGGGTAGCAGTCCTCGGTGCGCAGCACCCGGGTGTCGGGCGAGGTGATGTTGGTGCGCTCGCCGGTGGTGGTGGTGATGTCCCAGTACTTGGTGGAGTACATCGAGACGGTGAGGACGCCGGAGGTGGACGGCGTGCCCGGGGTGACCTCGGCCGAGACCAGGATCCCGTAAGGGGTGTCGTTCTGGAAGCGAAGGTCGATGGCGCCCCAGGCCACGGTGGCCTCGCGGCCGACCGGGTAGCGGTCGATGTAGAACGAGTGCGGCTTGTGCTCGACGTCCTTGAGGCCCGCGAAGAAGGCGGCGTTGAAGGTGGTGGTCGCCATCTGCGAGACGCCGCCGCCGAGCTCCTCCTTGAAGATGCCGTCGCTGATGATGAAGCCCTCGGTGAAGCCGTTGGCCTCGGTCCGCTCCCCGACCGTGCCGTTGAGGGAGAAGGTGTCACCGGGCTTCAGCACGGTGCCGTCGACGAGCTCGGCCGCGCGGCCGATGTTGGTGTTGCGGTACTCCGCGTAGGGGTAGTAGGTGGTGAACGTCGAGACCTGCTCGGTGATCCTGAGCGCCTGCGCGTCCTTGGTGGTGAACGCCGGCCTGGCCACCGTCGACTCGACGGCCAGCTCGCGCTCGCCGTCGGGGCTGGCCACCAGGTCCAGGAACGCAGCGTGCACAGCCTCGGGCTGGTAGGTCACCCCCGGCCTGGAGGGGGTGACCTGCGGCCGGCCGTCGACGAGCGTGACGCTCGCGTCCACCGGAGCACCGGCGCCGGCGACCCGACCGGCCATCAGCGCGTCGAGCCGGTCCACGTCGAGCCGCGGCACCAGCGCACCGCTCTCGGGGACCATCGAGAGAGCGGGCGCATAGTCGCGCGGCGCCAGCCGCACCTGGGAGCCGCCGAACGTGAGGGTGACGGGGCTCGACATGGCCGGGTTGGCAAAACCGTCGACCGCCGCACGCACGTCGGCCGCGTCGACGTCGGGCTGGGTGGTCACCAGCA
>JBDSLK010000189.1:0-7805 GCA_039916425.1 Nocardioides sp. | reverse complement strand
GATCGCCTTCGACCGACATCCACCCACCCGACCACCTCGGCGGACTTCTGCTGCAACGCGGAGTAGACGCCGGTGTCGGCCCCGGAGTTGGCGGCGATGAGCGGCGTCGTGCCGGCGTTGGCAGCGTCGGCGGCTTCGGCGGTGCCGAGGTACTTCAGCATCTCCTTGGCGCCCGCCTCGTTGCTCCCGCTGGCGGCCAGGCAGAAGCCGTCGATCGGGGCGTCGAGGGCGGTGGCCCCGATCGAGCTGTCGAGCTCGGGGAAGGTGAAGAAGTCGAGGTCGTCCTCGAGGTCGGGGATGGCGTCGACCACGAAGGTGCCGAGGAGGTACATACCCGACTCGTCGTTGCCCAGGGAGGTGGCGGCCTCCTGCCAGGTGCGGCCCAGCGGGTCGGGCTGGTGGTAGGGAAGCAGCCCGCGCCAGGTGTCGAAGACCTGCTTGACCTCGGCGGAGTCCCATTCCTCATCGCCCGCCATCAGGCTCATGTGGTAGTCGAAGCCGTTGATGCGCATGTTGAGGATGTCGAAGGTGCCCATGGCGGGCCAGCCTTCCTTGTCGGCGAAGGCGAACGGAATGATGTCGTCACCCTGCATCTTCTTCATCAAGGTGGTGAGCTCGTCGAGGGTGGTGGGGGTCTCGTAGCCCTTCTTCTCCCAGAGGGACTTCTTGTAGAAGACCGCCCAGGGGTAGTAGCCCACCGGCACGAAGTACTGCTTGCCGTCGCTGGCGGTCGAGGCGGCCTTGAAGCTGTCGTTCATGCCGTCGATCGGCCAGACGTCGCTGATGTCGGTGATCAGGCCCTGCTCGGCGAACTGGTTCATCCGGAAGCCGGCGAACCACGTGAACACGTCGTCGGGGTTGCCCTGGAGGTAGGTATTGATGTTCGTCTGGAAGGTGTCGTGATCCACCTCGTTGCGCTCAACGGTGACGCCGGACTTCTTGGCGTAGGCCTCGGCGATCTGCTTCAGCCGGTCGTACTGAGGTCCGGCCCCGCTGGCCTCGTTCATGCCGAACTTGACCGGGCTGGTGACGCTACCGCCTCCGCCACCGTCGTCACCGCAGGCGGCGAGCAGCGTGGACGAGCCGAGCAGTGCTCCCCCGAGCAGCGAACCCCGCAGGAAGTTCCTGCGTGACGACGCCATGCCGCGGACCGAGGGCGGCAGGCCCAGCGGCGACAAGGGGTGCGGTCCGGTCATGATTGCCTCCAGAAAAGTCGAACACCAACGAACACGATCTGTCGATACTCGGCGTGACGACCGTCACTGTCAACCCCGAAACGCCGCAAAACCCAACCTTTACGACACGTATACACACAAACAACAACGGCATCTGTTGACTACAACATCGTTGGAGGTCCACCATGTCGGCGTGTCCGCCACTCCACGCCCCCTGGCATTCGGGGGTGACTACAACCCCGAGCAGTGGCCTGCCACAGTGCTGGACGAGGACGCCCGACTGATGGACGAGGCCGGCGTCGACCTGGTCACCGTGGGTGTCTTCGCCTGGGCGCACCTCGAGGTCGCCCCCGGGGACTACCGCTTCGACTGGCTCGACGACGTGTTCGAGCGGATGTCGGCCGCCGACATCGGGATCGACCTCGCTACCGCCACCGCCTCACCACCTCCCTGGCTGACGCACGCCTACCCCGAGATGCTCCCGGTCACCGTCGACGGCGCCACGCTGTCGCCGGGCAGCCGGCAGGCCTTCTGCCCCAGCTCACCGATCTACCGGGAGCGGGCCCTGGCGCTGTGCCGCGCCCTCGCCGAGCGCTACGGCGGGCACGAGTCACTGCGACTCTGGCACGTCAGCAACGAGCTCGGCTGCCACAACGCCTTGTGCTACTGCGACGTCACCGCGGCTGCCTTCCGCGCCTGGCTGCGTGCGAGGTACGGCGACATCGACCGGCTCAACCAGGTCTGGGGCACCGCCTTCTGGTCGCAGCGCTACACCTCGTTCGAGGAGATCGTGCCGCCGCGAGCGGCGCCGGCCTTCCGCAACCCGACCCAACAGCTGGACTTCAGGAGGTTCTCCAGCGACGAGCTCCTGGCCAACTTCGTCGCCGAGCGTGACGTCCTGCACGAGCTGTCTCCGGGAGTGCCGGTGACCACCAACCTGATGGTGATGGAGAACTTCCGCGGCGGCGACTACTGGGCCTGGGCGCGTGAGCTGGACGTGATCTCCAACGACCACTACCCCCGCGCCCACGACCCCGAGGCCCACCGCGAGCTGGCCTTCTCCGCCGACCTGACGCGCGGGCTCGCTCAGGGCGCGCCCTGGCTGCTGATGGAGACCTCCACGAGCGCGGTGAACTGGCAGCCCCGCAACATCGCGAAGCGGCCGGGCGAGCTGCTGCGCACGGGCCTCCAGCACGTCGCCCGGGGCGCCGACGCCATCTTGTTCTTCCAGTGGCGGGCCTCGCAGGCGGGCGCTGAGAAGTTCCACTCCGCGCTGGTGCCGCACGCCGGGACCGACTCCCGGGTATGGCGAGAGGTGTGCGGACTCTCCGCGGCGCTGGACGCGATCGAGGAGGTCGTCGGCAGCGGGGCGGACAACCAGGTCGCCATCCTGTTCGACTGGCAGGCTTGGTGGGCTACGGAGCTGGACGCTCACCCGAGCGTGGACGTCACCTACCTCGACCGTGCCCATGCGCTCCACCGGTCGCTGGTGGACCGGGGGGTCGGCGTGGACTTCGTCGCCCCCGAGCAGGATCTCGCGGGCTACGCCCTGGTGCTCGTGCCGACGCTCTATGCCGTGTCCGACCGGGCGGCGACCCGACTGTCCGACGCCGCGGCCGCCGGGGCCACCGTGGTCATCACCTACTTCAGCGGCATCGTGGACGAGCACGACCATGTCCGCCTCGGCGGCTACCCGGGAGCCTTCCGCGATCTCCTGGGCATCCGCGTCGAGGAGTTCCTGCCGCTCCGCGAGGGCGAGAGCGTCACCCTGACCGACGGGACGCACGCCGACGTGTGGACCGAGCACCTGCACCTCGCGGGCGCCGAGGCGGTGGCGTCCTACGTGGACGGCCCCGCCGCCGGCGTACCGGCGCTTACCCGGAACGCCTACGGCGAGGGCACCGCGTGGTACGTCGCGTGCCGCCTCGACCAGGGCGGCACCGACGCCCTCGTGGCGACGCTGCTCGACGAGGCGGGGGTGACCGCCGTCGCGGCTACCCGTCCGGGTGTCGAGGTGGTGCGCCGTCGTTCGGCGGGCGGCGGATCGTGGGTCTTCGTCATCAACCACACAGACACGGCCGCGGAGATCGCGCTCGGGGGCCTCGAGCTCCTGACCGGGGTCCAGGTCGACGGCGCCGTGCTGGTCCAGGCGGGCGGCGTCGCCGTGGTGCGGGAGACCTGATGCTGGCCGCGCAACGACAGGCCCAGATCATGGCGCACCTCGAGCGCGACGGCATCGTCCGCGTCAGCGACATGGTGGCCCTGCTCAGCGTGTCGGACATGACCGTCCGGCGCGACCTGGAGGTGCTCCAGGGTCACGGCATGCTCGAGAAGGTGCACGGTGGCGCCGTCGTCCGTGCGGAACCCAGCACGGCCGAGCCCGGCTTCGAGGCGAAGTCCGCGCGCCAGACGGCTCAGAAGGAGGCCATCGCCCGGCGTGCCGCCCAGCTCATCACCCCCGGGTCGGCGATCGCGATCTCGGCCGGCACCACCACGCACGCCCTGGCGAGATACCTGGTGCAGATCCCCCACCTCACGGTCCTGACCAACTCGGTCTGGGTCGCCGACGTGCTGCACCGATCGGAGAACCCCACCATGTCGGTGCTGCTCACCGGTGGGCTGCGGACGCCGTCGGACGCGCTGGTCGGACCGATCGCGATCGCAGCGCTCCGCTCGCTCCACCTCGACGCCGTGTTCATGGGCGTGCACGGGATGGAGGCCCGGGCGGGCTTCAGCACGCCGAACCTGCTCGAGGCCGAGACGAACCGGGCGATGGTGGCCAGTGGCCGTCGGCTGCTGGTGCTCGCGGACTCGACCAAGTGGGGTGTGGTGGGTCTGAGCTCGATGGCCGACCTGTCCGAAGCCTCCACGGTGATCTGTGACACCGGTTTGTCGCCGCACGCGACGCGGGTGCTGACCGAGCAGGTGGACGAGCTGATCCTGGTCGATCCCGTCGCCGACCTGCCGGGCGAGCCCGACCGGTCGGCGACCGACGAGACCTGAGACCCGACTCACCGAGCCCGGCGGGCTAGAGACCGAGGTCGCGGCCGATGAGCTCCATCATGATCTCGTTGGAGCCCGCCCAGATCTTGGTGACTCGGGCGTCACGCCAGGCGCGGGCCACGCGGTACTCGTTCATGTAGCCGTAGCCGCCGTGGAGCTGGACGCAGTGGTCGAGCACGTCGTTCTGCACCTGGGCGGTCCACCACTTGGCCTTCGCCGCGTCGATCGGCGTGAGCTCGCCCTGGGTGTGGGCGACGACGCACTGGTCGACGTACGCCTGGGTCACCTCGACCCGGGTGTAGAGGTCGGCGAGCAGGAACTTGTTGTGCTGGAAGTTGCCGATCGCCTGCCCGAACGCCCGACGTTCCTTGGTGTAGGCGAGCGTCTCGTCGAGGATCTGCGCGGCGTGGGCGAGGTTGGTGATCGCCGAGCCGAGGCGCTCCTGCGGCAGGAAGGTCATCATGTGGATGAACCCCGAGTCGACCTCTCCGATCACGTTGGCTCCGGGCACCCGGAGGTCGGAGAAGCTGAGCTCGGCGGTGTCGGACTCCGCCTGGCCGACCTTGTCGAGCTTGCGGCCGCGGCTGAAGCCGGGAGCGTCGGTCTCGACCCCGAAGAGGGTGATGCCGCGAGCCTTCCTCTCCGGGCTGGTGCGGGCGGCGACGACCACGAGGTCGGCGGAGTAGCCGTTGGTGATGAACGTCTTGGAGCCGTTGAGGACCCAGTCGTCACCGTCGGCCACCGCGGTGCTCTTCAGCGCCGCGAGGTCGGAGCCGCCGGACGGCTCGGTCATCGCGATCGCGGTCAGCAGGTCCCCGGAGCAGAAGGCCGGGAGCCAGCGCTGACGCTGCTCCTCGTTGGTCAGGTGCACGAGGTACGGCGCGACGATGTCGGAGTGGATGCCCACGCACGACGGCAGCGACATGTTGACCTTGGCGAGCTCCTCGGTGAGCACCGCGTTGAAGCGGTAGTCGCCGGCCTCGCTCCCGCCGTACTCCCCGGGGATCTCCAGTCCGAGGAAGCCCTGCTTGCCGGCGGCCAGCCAGAACTCCCGCGGGATCGCCTTCGCCTCCGCGTGCTCCTCGACGTGCGGGCGCACCTCGCGGTCGAGGAACTCCTTCACCGAGCTCCGGAAGGCCTCGTGGTCCTCGTCGTAGATCTCGCGCTTCATGGCGCGGAGCCTACTGCCCGGTAGCTCGCGGCCCGCCTACCGCGACCGGGAGTGGGTACGACCCGGCATGATCGTCCAGGGTGGACCCGTCGTGGACGCGTTCGCGACGGTCACCACGGCCGTTGATCCGGGCAACGGTCCCCATGTTAGTTTTATCGTTCCAAAAGAGGGGATTCACCCGTGCAGATCTGGCCCGGAGCGGCGTACCCGCTCGGCGCGACCTTTGACGGCAGCGGCACCAACTTCGCGCTCTTCAGCGAGGTCGCCGAGCGCGTCGAGCTCTGTCTCTTCGACAACGGGGTCGGTGACGAGCCGCCGACCGAGACCAAGATCGAGCTGACCGAGGTCGACGCCCACGTCTGGCACGGCTACCTGCCGCAGGTGCAGCCCGGCCAGCGCTACGGCTACCGCGTCCACGGCCCCTACGAGCCCGAGCACGGGCTGCGCTGCAACCCCAGCAAGCTGTTGCTGGACCCCTACGCCAAGGCCACCGCGGGCTCCATCGACTGGAACCCCGCCCTCTTCGGCTACGACTTCGGCGACCCCGACTCCCGCAACGACGAGGACTCCGCGCCCCACATGGTGCTCGGCGTCGTCATCAACCCGTTCTTCGACTGGGAGGGCGACCGGCGGCTGTCGATCCCCTACAACCAGACCGTCATCTACGAGGCGCACGTCAAGGGCCTCACCGAGCTCCACCCCGGCATCCCCGAGGAGCTCCGCGGGACCTACGCCGGCCTCGCGCACACCGCGATCACCGAGCACCTCACCCAGCTCGGCGTGACCGCGATCGAGCTGATGCCGGTGCACGAGTTCGTGCACGACAACACCCTCCTCGAGAAGGGCCTGCGCAACTACTGGGGCTACAACACCCTGTCGTTCCTGGCTCCCCACGCCGGCTACGCCGCGAGCCGCGAGCGCGGCCAGCAGGTGCAGGAGTTCAAGGCGATGGTGAAGACCATGCACGCCGCCGGCATCGAGGTCATCCTCGACGTGGTCTACAACCACACCGCCGAGGGCAACCACCTCGGGCCGACACTGAGCTTCAAGGGCATCGACAACCCGGCCTACTACCGCCTCATGGAGGACGACGCCCGCTACTACATGGACTACACGGGGACCGGCAACACCCTCAACGTCCGGCAGCCGCACTCCCTCCAGCTGATCATGGACTCCCTGCGCTACTGGGTCACCGAGATGCACGTTGACGGCTTCCGCTTCGACCTCGCCTCCACCCTGGCCCGCGAGTTCTACGACGTCGACCGGCTCTCGACCTTCTTCGAGCTCGTGCAGCAGGACCCGGTCGTCAGCCAGGTCAAGCTGATCGCCGAGCCCTGGGACATCGGACCGGGCGGCTACCAGGTCGGCAACTTCCCGGGGCAGTGGACGGAGTGGAACGGCGCCTACCGCGACACCGTCCGCGACTTCTGGCGCGGCGAGCCGTCGTTGGGCGAGTTCGCTTCCCGACTGGCCGGCTCGGCGGACTACTACGAGCACTCGGGCAGGCGTCCGGTGGCCAGCATCAACTTCGTCACCGCCCACGACGGCTTCACGTTGCGCGACCTGGTGTCCTACAACGAGAAGCGCAACGACGCCAACGGCGAGGACAACAACGACGGCGAGAGCCACAACCGGTCCTGGAACCACGGTGCCGAGGGTCCGACCGACGACCCGCAGGTGCTCGAGCTCCGGGCCCGGGCCCAGCGCAACTTCATCGCCACCCTGCTGCTGAGCCAGGGGGTGCCGATGATGCTGCACGGCGACGAGATGGGTCGCACCCAGGACGGCAACAACAACACCTACGCCCAGGACTCCGAGATCGCGTGGGTGCACTGGGACGAGGCGGACCGGCCGCTGATCGACTTCACCTCCGCGGTGGCCCGGCTCCGCCACCAGCACCCCACCTTCCGCCGCAAGCGCTTCTTCACCGGCACCACCGTGCGGGCCGGTGACGGCACCGAGGGCGACCGCCTCAACGACATCGTCTGGCTGCACCCCGACGGCCGGCCGATGGAGGGTGGCGACTGGACCGCCGACGGCGCCCGGGTGATCGGCATGTACCTCAACGGCCACGGCATCGCCGGCAACGACCACGTGGGCAACCCGATCACCGACGCCCACTTCCTGCTCTACTTCAACGCCGGGGCCGAGGCGGCCGAGCTGACCCTGCCGCCGCAGGAGTACTCCGAGGGCTGGGACGTCCTCATCGACACCGCGGGCGCGACCACGGACACCGAGCCGCGGGCCGCCGGGGCGCCATTGCGACTGGAGTCGCGGAGCCTGGTGGTGCTTCGCGAGCAGACCGACCCGGTGGCCGAGATCGACCACTCGGTAGCCGCCTCGGTCGCCGCGATGGCCCGCCCGTCGAAAACCGATCCGCGCACCCAGCGCGACTAGATCACCAGGACCCGGCACGTGTCGAGCATGCGCACCCCCACGAGCACCTACCGGCTGCA
>JBDSLK010000188.1:0-22041 GCA_039916425.1 Nocardioides sp. | reverse complement strand
CCTCCAGGACCGGGCCACCGTGCAGCAGGAGTTCGACGGCCCCCGCACCATCGTCTTCGTCAACCCGAAGGGCGGCGCCGCCAAGACCACCGGCGTGCTGGCCGCGGGCTACACCTTCGGGACCGTGCGGGGTGGCGGCGTCATCGCCTGGGACAACAACGAGACCCGGGGCACCCTCGGTATCCGCGGGGTTCGCGGCTCCCACCACAACACCACCCGTGAGCTCCTCGGCGACCTCGACAGGTTCAGCGATGCCGCGCAGGCCCGGATCGGCGACCTGGGCTCGTTCGTGCGGTCGCAGGGGGACGCGCACTTCGACGTACTGGCATCCGACGAGCAGCCCGATGTCACCGGCACCATCCGGGCCCAGGACTACGTCGAGGTGCACCGGCTGCTCGAGCGGTTCTACCGGGTGATCCTGGTCGACACCGGCAACAACCTGCGTGCTGAGAACTGGCTGGCGGCCGCCGAGGCCGCCGACCTGCTCGTGGTGACCAGCACGGTGCGCGAGGACACCGGCTACAGCGGGCTGTGGATGCTCGACGCGCTCCAGGATGCGGGCTACCCGGACCTCAAGGACAAGACCGTCACCGTGCTCTCCGACCCGTCCGACCGCGTCGACGCCGACCTGGCCCGCGACCTCGTCGAGGTCTACTCCCAGCGCACCCGCAGCGTGCACCGGGTGCCCTTCGACCCGGCCCTGGTGTCGGGCTCGGTGGTGCCCTACGACCAGCTCTCGGATCGGACCACGAGCTCGTGGCTGCGGGCCTGCGCCGCGATGGCCGCCGCGCTCTGAGGCCGATCGCGGAACTCGCTCATGCCCCCGCTCAGTCTGCCGCCGCCGCGCCCCAGCCGTGCCAGCGGTCGATGGTGATCCAGGCGCTGACGCGCGGGCTGGTCCGGTTGGGGTAGGGCCTGCCGCCGTAGTGGGTGCTCAACCGGTCGATGTCGGCGAGACCCTCGTCGTCGGCCAGCTCGGTGACCCTGCCGATCAGCGAGACGTGGGTGTACCAGCTCGCCTCGTCGAGGGCGGTGAGGGTGACCCGGGGGTCGCGGCGCAGGTGCTGGAGCCGGACGCGGCTGTGGTCCATGTTGACCAGGACCCGGTCGTCGTCCTCGAGGAGGTACCAGGTGGCCACCGAGACCGGCTGGCCGTCGGACCTCAGGGTCGTGATCACGGCCGGGTTGGGCTTGATCAGCAGGTCGCGGACATCGACGGGGAAGGGGAGCTCGGGCACGGGGTCTCCTCGGGGGTGGGAACCGCCCCGACGTACGGCCGGGTCGGCGGGGCGGGTCTCAACCTACGGGAGTGCCGATCGTCGACAGGGCGGGCCGACGGGTAGGGTGAGTGTCGATCGACATCCTTTAACGAGCCGTCCTGTGAGGCGGAGAAGGAGGTCAGCGGCCCCCATGCCTGCCCCTCAGACCACGGACCCGACACCGCCCCGTGAGGGGAGTCGGACCGTCCTCGACGCTCGTGACATCAACCGAGCGCTTACCCGCATCGCCCACGAGATCCTCGAGCGCAACAAGGGCGCCCGCGACCTCGTGCTGCTCGGGATCCCCCGCCGCGGGGTCCCGCTCGCACGACGGATCGCGGAGAAGATCTCGGCCGTCGAGGAGTACGCCGTCCCCGTCGGCTCGCTCGACGTCACGATGTACCGCGACGACCTGCGCCGGGGCCCGGTGCGCGCCCTGATGCCCACCGAGATCCCGCCCGGGGGCATCGAGGGGAAGACCGTGGTGCTCGTCGACGACGTGCTCTTCTCCGGGCGCACGATCCGCGCGGCCCTGGACGCGATGACCGAGATCGGCCGCCCCGCGGCCGTCCGGCTCGCGGTGCTGATCGACCGCGGCCACCGGGAGCTGCCCATCCGCGCCGACTTCGTCGGCAAGAACCTGCCGACCTCGCTGGTCGAGCGGGTGAGTGTCTCGCTCGCCGGGGTCGACGAGACCGACGCCGTCACCATCGAGGGAGTCCCGTCATGAAGCGACACCTGCTCTCGGCGGCCGACCTCACCCGCGACGACGCCGAGCTGGTGCTGCGCACCGCCGAGGAGATGCGCTCCCTGGCCGACCGGCCGATCAAGAAGCTGCCCGCCCTGCGCGGGCGCACCGTGGTCAACCTCTTCTTCGAGGACTCCACCCGGACCCGGATCTCCTTCGAGGCGGCCGCCAAGCGGCTCTCGGCCGACGTCATCAACTTCGCCGCCAAGGGCTCGTCGGTCTCCAAGGGCGAGTCGCTCAAGGACACCGCGCTGACCCTGGAGGCCATGGGGGCCGACGCGGTCGTGATCCGGCACGGCGCCTCCGGCGCACCGCACCGGCTGGCCAACTCCGGGTGGGTCCGGTCCTCGGTCGTCAACGCCGGTGACGGCACCCACGAGCACCCGACCCAGGCGCTGCTCGACGCCTTCACGATGTGGCGCCACCTCGGTCCGACCAACGGCGGCTCGCTGGACGGGCGGCGGATCGCGATCGTCGGCGACGTCCTGCACTCCCGGGTCGCCCGCTCCAACGCGCTGCTCCTGCGCACCCTGGGCGCCGAGGTCACGCTGATCGCGCCGCCCACCCTGCTGCCGGTCGGCGTCGAGGGCTGGGGCGTCGAGACGTCGTACGACCTCGACGCGGTGCTACCGAAGGCCGACGCCGTGATGATGCTCCGGGTCCAGCGGGAGCGGATGCAGAGTGGCTTCTTCCCCACGGCCCGGGAGTACTCCCGGCGCTATGGCCTCGACGGTCGGCGGATGGCCGCCCTCCAGGACCACACCATCGTGATGCACCCCGGTCCGATGGTCCGTGGGATGGAGATCAGCGCCGACGTGGCCGACTCCGCGCGGTCGGTGATCGTCGAGCAGGTCACCAACGGCGTGGCCGTCCGGATGGCCGTGCTCTACCTGCTGCTCAGCGGCGCCGACGCCACCCCGACGGGCGCGACGGGCGAGACCACCGACCACCTCGAAGGGACCGACGCGTGAGCGCGTACCTGATCAGGGGCGCCGCGATCCTCGGCGGCGCACCGACCGACCTGCTGCTCACCGACGGCGTGATCACCGAGATCGGGTCCGACCTGCGCGCCACCGGCGCCGAGTCCGTGGACGCCGCCGGGCTGGTCGCCCTGCCAGGCCTGGTCGACCTGCACACCCACCTGCGCGAGCCCGGCCGCGAGGACGCCGAGACCGTCGAGACCGGCACCCGGGCAGCCGCGCTGGGCGGCTTCACCGCCGTGCACGCGATGGCCAACACCGAGCCGGTCGCCGACACCGCCGGCGTGGTCGAGCAGGTCTGGCGGCTGGGCCGCGAGGCCGGCCACTGCGACGTCTACCCCGTCGGTGCCGTCACCGTCGGGCTCGCCGGCGAGCGCCTCGCCGAGCTCGGCGCGATGGCCGACTCGGCCGCCCGGGTGCGGGTCTTCTCCGACGACGGCAGGTGCGTCAGCGACGCGGTGCTGATGCGCCGTGCCCTGGAGTACGTCAAGGCGTTCGACGGCGTCATCGCCCAGCACGCCCAGGAGCCGCGCCTCACCGAGGGCGCCCAGATGAACGAGGGCGAGCTGTCGGGCCGCCTCGGCCTCACCGGCTGGCCGGCGGTCGCCGAGGAGGCGATCATCGCCCGCGACTGCCTGCTCGCCGCCCACGTCGGCTCGCGACTGCACGTGTGCCACGTGTCCACGGCCGGCTCGGTCGAGATCGTGCGGCAGGCCAAGGAGAAGGGCTGGAACATCACCGCCGAGGTGTGCCCCCACCACCTGCTGCTGACCGACGACCTGGCGGCGACGTACGACCCGATCTACAAGGTCAACCCGCCGCTGCGCAGCACCGCCGACACCGAGGCGGTCCGCGCCGGGCTGGCCGACGGCACCATCGACGTGGTGGCCACCGACCACGCACCGCACCCCCGCGAGGACAAGGACTGCGAATGGGCAGCGGCCGCCTTCGGGATGATCGGCCTCGAGACCGCGCTGTCGATCGTGCAGGAGACGATGGTCGACCCCGGGCTGCTGGACTGGGTTACCGTCGCCGAGCGGATGTCCTACGCCCCGGCGCGGATCGGCCGGGTCACCGACCACGGCCGGCCGCTGGAGGTGGGTGAGCCCGCCAACGTGGTGCTCTACGATCCGTCGGTGCGTCGGGTGGTCGACGCCACGAGGTCGGCGTCGCTGTCGCGCAACACGCCGTACGCCGGGATGGAGCTGCCGGGGCGCGTGGTCGCCACCTTCCTGCGCGGCCGCCCGACGGTGCTCGACGGGGCGATCCAGTGACGTCCCCCACGGCCAGCGACGCCACCGGCGTCCAGATGGTGCCGGTCAGCACCCCCGTGGGTGACTTCCGCGTGTGGACACGTCGGGCCGGCGCCAGCGACACGACCAAGGTGCTGGTCCTCCACGGCGGTCCGGGCGCCACCCACGAGTACCTCCTCTCCCTCGAGGAGCCGCTGGTGGCCGCGGGCGTGGAGGTCTGGTTCTACGACCAGCTCGGCTCCCACCACAGCGACCAGCCCGACGACCCGTCGCTGTGGGAGATCCCGCGGTTCGTCGACGAGGTCGAGCAGGTCCGTCGGGCGCTGGGCTTCGACCGCGACGACTTCGTGCTCTACGGCCAGTCGTGGGGAGGGCTGCTCGCCTTGGAGTACGCCCTGGCCCACCCCGAGCACCTCAAGGGCCTGGTCGTCTCCAACATGATGTCGTCGATCCCGGCCTACAACGCCTACGCCGAGGCCCGGATCATGCCGCGGATGGACCCGGCCGCGCTTGCCGAGATCAAGCGGCTCGAGGCCGACGGCGAGACAGGCGACCCCGCCTACGAGGCGCTGCTGATGGAGCACCACTACGTCCACCACGTGCTCCGGCGCCCGGCCGAGGAGTGGCCGGCCGAGGTGGTCGCCGGCTTCGCCCACATCAACCCCGACATCTACGTGCCTCTCCAGGGGCCGAGCGAGCTGGGGGCGAGCGGCAAGCTGCTGCACTGGGACCGCAGCGGCGACCTGGCCGAGATCACCGTGCCTACCCTGGTGATCGGCGCCGAGCACGACACCATGGACCCCGAGCACCTGCGCTGGATGGCCGCCCAGCTGCCCCGGGGCCGCTACCTGCACTGTCCCGACGGCAGCCACCTCGCCATGGTCGACGACCATGACGTCTACGTCGCCGGCCTCGTGGAATTCCTGGGGGACCTCGCGGCGGCGCCATGACGTAGGTTGGTGGAGATCCTCGTCGTCGACACCTCCCGGGAGCTCCGCCGTGCGCCTCAACCGAACCTCGTCCGTCGCCCTCGCCGCGACCCTGGCCCTCGGCCTCCTCGGCGCCGTCTCGGCGGCACCCGCCGGGGCCGGTGCGCTCGCCAAGAAGCCCGGTGGGGTCACGACCGGCTCTGCCGCGGTGTTCATGGTCAACCCCGTCCAGTCGTCGGGCAACCAGATGCTCACCGACCAGAAGGACGCCGCGGGCGCGGTGCTGCCCTCGGACTACGCGACCGTGCCGCTGCGTCACCTGGACGGCTCGGGATACCTGCGCGGCCAGTGGGCGCAGGTCGAGTCCGCCACCGGATCGCCGGCGTACTCCACGACGGGGACGTACTTCTACAACCGGCAGCAAGACCAGTTCGAGCAGGTGATGGGCTACTTCTGGGTCAACCAGGCCCAGGAGTACCTCCAGTCACTGGGCTTCGGTGTGCCGGGCTCCGGGCTGAGGGGGATCGTGGACGAGCCGTTCAACGTGAAGATCAATCAGTACGGCGGCGACAACAGCTACCAGACCGACAAGCCCTACCGGATACGGCTCGGCAAGGGCGGGGTCGACGATGCCGAGGACGCCGAGGTGATCGTCCACGAGTACGGCCACGCCGTGCACGCCGACCAGGTCCTCGGCTACGGCGCCAGCCTCGACGCCGGCTCGATCGGGGAGGCGTTCGGCGACTACCTCGCGGTGACCGTCGGCCTGGACGCGGCGGCTGACTACGACTGGCCGGTCAGGGCCGAGGAGGCATGTCCGATGGACTGGGACTCGACGTCCTACACCGGGGCCCCGCACTGCATCCGCCGATTCGACCGCAACCTGACCGTGGAGACCCGCCGCGGCGAGGTGCACTACGACGGGCAGATCTGGAGTCAGGCGCTCTGGGAGATCCGCCAGGGCTACGCCGCCGTCGGCAAGTCCACCGAGGCCTGGGACACGACGCTGATCGCGGCGCAGTTCGACTTCGCGCCCGACACCTCGTTCGGTGCCGCGGCGAAGGCCACCTACGACCTGGCCCTTGAGCGCGACGGCGCGGCCGCGGCCGCACTGGTCGAGGACCGGTTCGCGGCCCGCGGCATCACCTTCTGACGGGCGGACGGGAGCCCCGGCCCGGGTAGGTTCGCTGATAGGGTCGGCGACGCCAACGCATCCTTTAACGAGCCGTCCCGTGAGGCGGAGAAGGAGGTAGGTGTGCCCTCGCATGCCACCCACACACCCGGCGCGCTGCTCGTCCTCGAGGATGGCCGCACCTTCCGCGGTGAGTCCTACGGGGCGCCGGGGGAGACGTTCGGAGAGGCCGTCTTCTCGACCGGGATGACCGGCTACCAGGAGACCTTGACCGACCCGTCGTACCACCGGCAGGTGGTGGTGATGACCGCACCGCACGTCGGCAACACAGGCATGAACGACGAGGACCCGGAATCGGGCCGCATCTGGGTCGCGGGCTACGTCGTGCGCGACCCGGCGCGGGTGCCGTCCAACTGGCGCTCGCGGCGCAGCCTCGACGACGACCTGCGCCAGCAGGGGGTCGTCGGCATCAGCGGTATCGACACCCGGGCACTGACCCGACACCTGCGCGAGCGGGGCGCCATGCGGGTGGGCATCTCCACGACCGAGACCGAGCCCGACCTGCTGCTGACCCGGGTGCGGGAGTCGGCGCCGATGCTGGGCGCCGACCTGAGCGCCGAGGTGTCCACGCCCGCGGCCTACGTAGTGCCGGCCGTCGGTGAGCGGCGCTTCACCGTCGCTGTGCTCGACCTCGGCCTCAAGGCCAGCACGCCGCGGATGATGGCCGAGCGCGGACTCGAGGTGCACGTGCTGCCCGCCACGTCGATGCTCGACGAGGTGCTCGCGGTGCAGCCCGACGGACTCTTCTTCTCCAACGGTCCCGGTGACCCGGCCGCCACCACCAGCCAGGTGGCGCTGCTCCGGGGAGCACTGGAGCGGGGGCTTCCCTACTTCGGCATCTGCTTCGGCAACCAGCTCTTCGGCCGCGCGCTCGGGCTCGGCACCTACAAGCTGCGCTACGGCCACCGCGGCATCAACCAACCGGTGATGGACCGCACCACCGGCAAGGTCGAGGTCACCGCGCACAACCACGGCTTCGCGGTCGCGTGGCCCGAGGGCACCCCGCTCGACCAACCGGTCACCACGGCGTACGGCGTGGCCACCGTCTCCCACGTCTGCCTCAACGACGACGTGGTCGAGGGGCTCGAGCTGCGCTCCCCCGCGGGGGAGCTGCTGAGCTTCTCGGTGCAGTACCACCCGGAGGCGGCGGCCGGGCCGCACGACGCGGCGTACCTCTTCGACCGGTACGCCGACCTGATGACGGGGAGAGCCTGACATGCCGAAGCGCGACGACATCACGAGCGTGCTGGTGATCGGCAGCGGGCCGATCGTGATCGGCCAGGCCTGCGAGTTCGACTACTCCGGCACCCAGGCCTGCCGGGTCCTGCGCGAGGAGGGCATCCGGGTGATCCTGGTCAACTCCAACCCGGCCACCATCATGACCGACCCGGAGTTCGCCGACGCGACCTACATCGAGCCGATCACCCCCGAGTTCGTCGCCAAGGTCATCGAGAAGGAGCGGCCCGACGCACTGCTCGCCACCCTCGGCGGCCAGACCGCCCTCAACGCGGCGATGGCGCTCGACAAGGCCGGGACGCTGGAGAAGTACGGCGTCGAGCTGATCGGCGCGTCGATCGAGGCGATCGAGCGCGGCGAGAACCGTGAGTCGTTCAAGCGGATCGTGGAAGAGCTCGGCGGCCACGTCGCCAAGTCCCGGATCGCGCACTCCCTCGACGACTGCGTCGGCGCCGCTGAGGAGCTCGGCTACCCGGTGGTGGTGCGGCCCTCGTTCACCATGGGCGGCTCGGGCTCCGGGATGGCCTACGACGAGGCAGACCTGCGCCAGATCGCCGGCTCGGGCCTCGCGGCGTCACCGACCACCGAGGTGCTCCTGGAGGAGTCGATCATCGGCTGGAAGGAGTACGAGCTGGAGGTGATGCGTGACCGCGCCGACAACGTGGTGATCGTCTGCTCCATTGAGAACCTCGACCCGATGGGCGTGCACACCGGCGACTCGATCACCGTCGCCCCGGCGATGACCCTGACCGACCGGGAGTTCCAGCACCTGCGCGACCTCTCGATCAACATCATCCGGTCGGTAGGTGTCGACACCGGGGGCTGCAACATCCAGTTCGCGGTCAACCCCGACGACGGCCGGGTGGTGGTCATCGAGATGAACCCCCGGGTCTCGCGCTCGTCGGCGCTGGCGTCCAAGGCGACCGGCTTCCCGATCGCCAAGATCGCCGCCAAGGTGGCGATCGGCTACACCCTCGACGAGATCGCCAACGACATCACCGTCCGCGCCGACGGGTCGAGCACCCCCGCGGCGTTCGAGCCGACGCTGGACTACGTCGTGGTGAAGGTGCCGCGGTTCGCGTTCGAGAAGTTCCCCGGCGCGGACCCGACGTTGACCACGCACATGAAGTCGGTCGGCGAGGCGATGGCGATCGGCCGCAACTTCACCGAGGCCCTGCAGAAGGCACTGCGGTCGCTGGAGAGCCCGTGGGCCTCCTTCGACTGGTCCCACAAGCACGTCGAGCTCGACAAGGCCGGCCTGCTCGAGGCGATCCGCACGCCGCACGACGGGCGGCTGCGGGTGGTCATGGACGCGATCCGCGCGGGTGCGACGCCGGACGAGGTCCACGACGTCACCGGCATCGACCCGTGGTTCGTCGACCAGCTGTGCCTGATCAACGAGATCGCCCTCGAGATCATCTGGGCCCCCGAGCTGACCCCCCGGCTGTTGCGGCTGGCCAAGCGTCACGGGTTCTCCGACGTCCAGCTCGGGCGGATGCGCGACATGAGCGAGGACGTCGTCCGCGGCGTCCGGCACGCCCTCGGCATCCGGCCGGTCTACAAGACCGTCGACACCTGCGCGGCGGAGTTCGCGGCCGCTACGCCGTACCACTACTCCTCCTACGACGAGGAGAGCGAGGTGCGTCCGCGTGAGCGGGAGGCGGTGATCATCCTCGGCTCCGGTCCCAACCGGATCGGTCAGGGGATCGAGTTCGACTACTCCTGCGTGCACGCGTCGCTGGCGCTGTCGGCGTCCAAGGGCGGCGCGGGCTACGACACGATCATGGTCAACTGCAACCCCGAGACGGTCTCGACCGACTACGACACCTCCGACCGGCTCTACTTCGAGCCGCTGACGCTCGAGGACGTGCTCGAGATCGTGCACGCCGAGCGGCTGGCCGGCCCGATCGCGGGCGTGATCTGCCAGCTCGGCGGCCAGACGCCGCTCGGGCTCGCGCAGGGGCTGGCCGACGCCGGGGTGCGGATCGTCGGGACCTCGCCCGAGGCGATCCACCTCGCCGAGGAGCGCGGCGCCTTCGGGCGGGTGCTCGCCGAGGCGGGCCTGCCCGCTCCCAAGCACGGGATGGCGTCGTCGTACGTCCAGGCCCGCGACATCGCGGCCGAGATCGGCTACCCGGTGCTGGTGCGGCCCTCCTACGTGCTCGGTGGCCGCGGCATGGAGATCGTGTACGACGACGCCGCGCTGGAGGACTACATCTCCCGCTCGACCGACGTCAGCCCCGAGCACCCGGTGCTGGTCGACCGCTTCATCGACGACGCGGTCGAGATCGACGTGGACGCGATCTTCGACGGCGAGGAGCTCTACCTCGGCGGCGTGATGGAGCACATCGAGGAGGCCGGCATCCACTCCGGCGACTCGTCGTGCGCGCTGCCGCCGATCACCCTCGGCGCGGCCGAGATCCGGCGGATCCGCGCCGCGACCGAGGCGATCGCCCGCGGCGTGGGTGTGGTCGGCCTGCTCAACATCCAGTTCGCGCTCGGATCCGACGTGCTCTACGTCCTGGAGGCCAACCCGCGGGCGTCACGGACGGTGCCGTTCGTCTCCAAGGCGACCGCGGTGCCGCTGGCCAAGGCCGCCGCCCGGGTGATGCTCGGTGAGTCCATCGCCTCGCTGCGTGCCGCCGGGATGCTGGCGGCGGTCGGCGACGGTGGGGACCTGCCGCCCGACGCGCCGATCGCGGTGAAGGAGGCGGTGATGCCCTTCAACCGCTTCAAGACCCCCGACGGTCGCACCGTCGACACCGTGCTCGGCCCGGAGATGCGCTCCACCGGTGAGGTGATGGGCTTCGACGCGGTCTTCGGCACGGCGTTCGCGAAGTCGCAGACAGCCTCCTACGGGTCGCTGCCGACCTCGGGGCGGGTCTTCGTGTCGATGGCCAACCGGGACAAGCGCACGATGATCTTCCCGATCAAGCGGTTGGCCGACCTCGGCTTCGAGGTGCTGGCCACCCAGGGCACCGCCGAGGTGCTGCGGCGCAACGGCATCCCCGCGACCGTCGTACGCAAGCACTTCGAGGGCCCCGGCCCAGCGGGGGAGCCGACCACGATCCAGCTGATCGCCGACGGCTCGGTGCAGCTGGTCGTCAACACCCCGCACGGGGCCGCCTCCGGAGGGTCGGGCTCTGGCTCGCCGCGCGTCGACGGCTACGAGATCCGCACGGCGGCGGTGATGGCCAACATCCCCTGCATCACCACGGTGCAGGGACTCGGCGCCGCCGTACACGGCATCGAGGCGGTGATCGCCGGTGACATCGGCGTCCGCTCCCTGCAGGACTGGGCGCTGCTGAGCGCCGCGTCGGCCGCCCGGCGCGCGGAGGGTGGCTCGTGACCCTGGGCGTCTACGACAGGTTGTTCGACACGGTGCTCGCCCGTACCGACCCCGAGTGGGCGCACTACGCCGCCTTCCGGGCGATCCGCGTCGCCGCCCCCCCGTTGAGTTGGGCCCGGCGGCTCGGTGAGTTGGGCCCCGTGGCTCGTCGAGTTGGGCGTCATGGTGAGGTGACGGCGATGGGGATGACCTTCCCGCACGTCCTGGGCCTGGCCGCGGGCTTCGACAAGAACGCCGTCGGCATCGACGCGCTGGCCGCCCTCGGGTTCGGCCACGTGGAGATCGGCACCGTCACCGGCGAGCCGCAGCCCGGCAACCCGAAGCCGCGGCTCTTCCGGCTGCCGGCGGACCGGGCGATCGTCAACCGGATGGGATTCAACAACGACGGTGCGGAGGTGGTCGCGCGGCGACTCGCCGCCCGCGCAGGGACCATCTCGCCCAACTCGAAGGACCACGGGGCCCAACTCGACGCACCACGAGGCCCAGCTCAACGGGTGGTGGTGGGGGTCAACATCGGCAAGACCAAGGTAGTGGCCGACGACGACCAGGGGGCCGTGCAGGCGGACTACGAGAAGAGCGCCGGCCTGCTGGCGCCGTACGCCGACTACCTCGTCGTCAACGTCTCCTCACCCAACACCCCTGGGCTCCGCTCCCTCCAGTCCGTCGAGCGGCTCGACCCGCTGCTGCGGGCCGTGCGGACCCGGGCCGACGACGCCGCCGGACGTCCGGTGCCGCTGCTGGTCAAGATCGCGCCCGACCTCGCCGACGACGACGTGCTCGCCGTCGCCGACCTGGCGTTCGCACAGCGGCTCGACGGCATCATCGCCACCAACACCACGATCTCGCGCGAGGGCCTGGTCAGCGACCCTGTGGCGGTCGCGGAGGCCGGTGCCGGCGGTCTCTCCGGCCGACCGATCACCGAGCGCTCCCTCGAGGTGCTCCGGCTCCTGCACGGCCGCGTCGGTGACGCCCTGATCCTGGTCTCCGTCGGCGGCATCGCCACCGCCGCCGACGCCCGCGCCCGGCTGGACGCCGGTGCGACCTTGCTCCAGGCCTACACCGCCTTCGTCTACGGGGGGCCGCGCTGGCCATCGCGGCTGGTCCGCGAGCTCGGATGACCCCACCGACGACGACAGCGACCGGACCCCTCCACGTCACCGCCACGGTCCTGGCGTCCCGCAAGGTCGGCGCCTACCACCACGTCACGCTGGTGGCGCCCGGCCTGCCCGAGCGCTTCCGCCCCGGCACCTTCGTCGCGCTGTCCGTGCAGGACGAACCCGGCGAGCCCCCCGCCCGGCTGGCGCGCCGGTCGTTCTGGATCCACCGGGTCCGCGCCAGCGGCGGGCACGGCCTCACCCTGGAGATCGTGGTCGAGGTCGTCGGCCCCGGCACCCGTTGGCTGGCTGGCCTGGCGGTCGGGGCCCGGGTCGCGGCCACCGGTCCGCTCGGTCGGCCCTTCTCGCTGCCCAAGGATCCGGTGAGCTGCGTGCTCGTCGGTCACGGCCACGCCGCCGCCCCTCTGTTCCCGCTCGCCGAGCGGCTCCGTGAGCGCGGCTGCGGGGTCTCCCTGGTCGTCTCCGCGCCCGACGAGGCGCACCTGCTCTCCGCCCTGGAGGCCCGCCGCTCCGCCCGCGCGGTGACCGTCGTGACCGGGGACGGCTCGGTCGGGCTGCGCGGCATCGTCGCCGACCACCTCCCCGCGATCCTGGCGCAGGCGGCCGCCGACGTGGTCTACGCGGCGGGACCGTCCCCACTGCTGCACGCGGTGGCCCGGGCCGCCGAGCACCACGGCGCCTGGAGCCAGACCGCACTGGAGGAGCCGCTGGTCTGCGCGACCGGGCTGTGCCACGGGTGCGCGGTGCCCGTGGTGGGGGAGGACGGCGCGCCGCGGATGGCGCGGGCCTGTGTCGACGGGCCGGTGTTCCGCGGCGACCGGGTGCGCTGGGCCGACCTCACCGGGGCGCCCGGGTGAGGGTCGAGCTGGCCGGGCTGACCCTGGCCTCGCCCGTCCTGGTCGCCTCCGGCTGCGGGGGCACCGGCCGCGAGCTCGCGCCGTACCTCGACCTGAGTCGGCTCGGCGCCTTCGTGACCCGGTCCATCACCCTCGACCCGCGCTTCGGCGGGCCGGTGCCGCGCCTGGTCGAGGCACCGTCGGGCCTGGTGAACGCGGTCGGCTTCCACAACAACGGCCTCGAGCACTTCCTCGCCACCGAGCTGCCCTGGCTGGTGCAGCGAGGCGTGCGGGTGGTGGTGTCGATCGCCGGCACGACGCTGGGGGAGTACGCCGACCTGGCGAGGAGGCTGGGCAGCGCTCCGGGGGTCTCGGCCATCGAGGTCAACCTCTCGGCGCCCGACAGCGCCGGTGGCGGGGTGCTCGACGTCCGCGAGCCGTTCCACGCCGGCGGGGTGGTCTCGGCGGTCCGCCGCGACCTGCCCCGCGGCATCCCGCTGCTGGCCAAGCTCCGCGGCGACGTGGTCCGGGTGGTCGAGTCCGCCCGTACGGTGCTCGAGGCCGGCGCGGAGGCCGTGGTCGTCGGCAACGCCCACCCCGCGGCAATGCCCGACGGGCGTGCCGGGGGCCTCAGCGGGCCGGCCATCCGTCCCCTGACCCTGCGCAGCGTCGTGGAGCTCCACCACGCCCTGCCCGACGCCCCGATCGTGGCCTGCGGTGGCATCGGCACCGTGGCCGACGTCCGCTCGTTCCTGGCCGCCGGGGCGACCGCCGTCCAGGTCGGCACTGCCCTGCTGCACGACCCGACCACCGTCGCCCGGATGATCACCGGGCTCGAGGGAGCCGCCCCATGACCCCGTTCGGCACTCGCCTGCACGCCGCCGTCGAGGCCCGCGGGCCGCTCTGCGCGGGGATCGACCCGCACGCGGCGCTGCTGCGCGACTGGGGGCTCGACGACGACGTGGCCGGCCTCGAGCGCTTCGCGCTGACGGCGGTCGAGGGCCTCGCCCTGCACGTGGGCGTGATCAAGCCGCAGAGCGCCTTCTTCGAGCGCTTCGGCAGCCGCGGCATCGCGGTGCTGGAGCGGGTCGTGACCGACGCCCGGGCGACCGGCGCCCTGGTCCTCCTCGACGTCAAGCGCGGCGACATCGGCAGCACCAGCCAGGCCTACGCGGACGCCTACCTCGACCAGTCCTCCCCGCTCGCGGTCGACGCGATCACCGCCAGCCCCTACCTCGGGTTCGGCTCGCTGACGCCGATGGTCGACACCGCGCTCCGCCACGGGGCGGGGCTCTTCGTGCTCGCCCTGACCTCCAACGAGGAGGGCCCCGAGGTCCAGCACGCCGTCACCGACGACGGCCGGTCCGTCGGCGCCACGATGCTCGACCACCTGCGCGAGCTCAACACCGGCGCGGAGCCGCTCGGCTCGTTCGGCGCGGTCGTCGGGGCCACGATCACGGGTGCCGGCGAGGACTTCGCCGTCAACGGGCCGCTGCTGGCGCCGGGGTACGGCGCCCAGGGCGGCACCGCCGCCGACCTGGTCCGCGTCTTCGGGAGCTCGGTCGGCCTGGTGCTCCCGAGCACCAGCCGCGACCTGCTGCGGCACGGCCCCGACGCGAGCCGGCTGCGGGACGCCGCGCTCCGGGGCAACGAGGAGCTGTCGGTGCTGCGGAGCCGAGGATGAGCTCAGCGGTTCGCGTGGCCGGCCCGCGGGCCTTCCCCGTCGTGGTCGCCCTGCTCGTCGCGGTGCTCACGGGCTGCGCCAGCGACCAGGAGCGGTACTGCGGCGCCGTGAGGGACCACCAGGCCGAGCTGAGCGACCTGCTGGCCTCCGGGGGTGACGCGGCCCTCGTCGACGCGCTCGACGTCTTCCGTGACCTCGCCGACTCGGCCCCGCCCGACGTCCGGGACGAGTGGGCGCTGGTCAACGACCGGATCGCCACGCTCGCCGACACGCTGGCCGCCGCGGGCGTCGACCCCGCGTCGTACGACGCCGAGGAACCGCCCGCGGGACTGGGCGCAGACGACCGCGCCCGGATCGAGGACGCCGCCCGTGGACTCGGCGCACGGGAGACCCAGGAGGCCCTGGCCGCGGTCGAGCAGCAGGCCCTCGACGTGTGCCAGACGCCACTGAGCATCTAGGCGCTGCCGGGGCCACCGCAATTGCCGACGCTCGCCGGTTCTGACTAGATTGACCATTCTCCGGACGAGCAGCGCTCGGACCAGCATCGCGACACAGTAAGGAACCACGTGGCACTGCCCTCGCTCACGCCCGAACAGCGCCTGGCCGCTCTCGACAAGGCAGCGGCCTCCCGCCGGGAGCGTGCGGAGGTGAAGAACCGACTCAAGAACTCCGGTGCCTCGATCGTCGACGTGCTCCACGAGGGACAGGTCAACGAGGTCGTCGGCAAGATGCGGGTCGTGGACCTGCTCCAGTCGATGCCGGGCCTGGGCAAGGTGCGGGCTCGCCAGCTGATGGAGCGGCTCGGCATCGCCGAGAGCCGCCGGGTCCGCGGGCTGGGCACCAAGCAGGTGGCCGCGCTGGAGCGCGAGTTCAGCACCCGTGACTGACGCCAGCGCGGCGGCTCGCGCGGGGGCTGGGCCCCCGTCCCGGCTCGTCGTGCTCGCCGGTCCCACCGCCGTCGGCAAGGGCACCGTGGCCTCCGCGGTCCGTGCCCGTCACCCCGAGGTCTGGATCTCGGTGTCCGCCACCACCCGGGCGCCCCGTCCCGGCGAGGTCGACGGCGTGCACTACCACTTCGTCACGCCCACGGACTTCGACGCGATGGTCGCCGACGGTGCGCTCCTGGAGTGGGCCGTGGTGCACGGGGTCAACCGCTACGGCACGCCGCGACGGCCCGTGGAGGAGATGCTGGCGACCGGTCGCCCCGCGCTCCTCGAGATCGACCTGCAGGGCGCCCGCCAGGTGCGGGAGACGATGCCGGGGGCGCTCTTCGTCTTCTTGAAGCCGCCCTCCTGGGACGAGCTCGTCCGTCGCCTGGTGGGCCGGGGGACCGAGTCGGCCGAGGAGCGGGCCCGCCGGCTCGACACCGCTCGGGCCGAACTGGCGGCCGAGAGCGAGTTCGACGTCACGGTCGTCAACCACGAAGTTCACGCTGCGGCGGAGGACTTGGTAACCTTGATGACGGGCTCTCTCTGACCCACCACGTCACCGCTCGATCGGCGCCCCGATCGAGCAGGGTCCCACTCATCCCACGACATCTGCGAGGCTCCTTAGTGTCTGCCCCCAACATCGCCGCCGAGGGCGTCACCAACCCCTCGATCGACGACCTGCTCACCAAGACCGACAGCAAGTACAAGCTGGTGCTCTACAGCGCCAAGCGCGCGCGGCAGATCAATGCCTACTACTCCCAGCTCGGCGAGGGCCTGCTGGAGTACGTCGGTCCGCTCGTCGACACGCACGTCCAGGAGAAGCCCCTCTCGATCGCGCTCCGCGAGATCAACGAGGACCTGCTGACCTGCGAGGACGTGGACCCGGCCGAGCTCGCCGCCGAGGAGGAGGCCCGCACCCAGGCCGCCCTCGACGCCTCGCTCACCGCTACCGAGTGATCTGACCACTCCGATGGGCCCGCGCGTCGTACTCGGTGTCTCGGGCGGCATCGCGGCCTACAAGGCCTGCGAGCTGCTGCGCCTGTTCACCGAGTCCGGCCACGACGTCACCGTCGTGCCGACCTCGGCGGCGCTGCGGTTCGTCGGCGCGCCCACGTGGGCCGCGCTCTCGGGCAAGGCGGTCGCCGACGACGTGTGGACCGGCGTCCACGAGGTGCCCCACGTGCGGATCGGCCAGGGGGCCGACCTGGTGGTCGTCGCTCCCGCCACCGCCGACCTGCTGGCGAAGGCAGCCCACGGGCTGGCGGGCGACCTGCTCACCACCACGCTGCTGACCGCCCGCTGCCCGGTGGTCCTAGCCCCGGCGATGCATACCGAGATGTGGGAGCACCCCGCGACCCGCGCCAACGTCGCCACCCTGCGGGAGCGCGGCGCGGTCGTCATCGAACCCGCCGAGGGTCGGCTCACCGGCGCCGACAGCGGCCGCGGCCGGCTGCCCGACCCGGGAGAGATCTTCGCCCTTGCGCTGGAGGTGCTGGCCCGCGGGTCGAGTGCCACTGCCCTCGACCTGGCCGGTCGGCACGTCGTCGTCTCCGCCGGCGGCACCCGGGAGCCGCTCGACCCGGTGCGCTTCCTGGGCAACCGCTCCTCGGGCAGGCAGGGTTACGCGCTGGCCCGCGCCGCCGCCGCCCGCGGGGCCGAGGTCACCCTGGTGGCCGCCAACGTGTCCCTCGCCGACCCGGCGGGGGTGAAGGTCGTGCACGTCGAGACCACCGAGGAGCTGCGCTCGGAGGTGATGGGCGCCGCCACGTCGGCGGACGCCGTGGTGATGGCGGCGGCTCCCGCGGACTTCCGCCCCACCACGCTCAGCGAGGCGAAGATCAAGAAGGCCGACGACGGCCCGTCGCCCACCCTCTCGCTCACCCAGAACCCCGACATCCTCGCCGACCTGTCCCGCACCAGGCTGCGCGCCGGCCAGGTGGTCGTCGGTTTCGCCGCCGAAACCGGCGACGACTCCGGGACCGTGCTCGAGCACGCCCGCGCCAAGCTCGCCCGCAAGGGCTGCGACCTGCTGGTGCTCAACGACGTCAGCGGGGGAGCGGTGTTCGGCTCGGCCGACAACCAGGCGGTCATCTTGTTCCGTGAGGACCGGGGCGAGGGCGACACGGTCGACGTACCGCTCGGGTCCAAGTCCGCGCTTGCCCACGTCGTCTGGGACCATGTGGCCCGGCGATTCGGTGATTGAGACCCGGGTCTTGCATCCTGGGCTGCCGATAATCTGACATCTCGCCGGATCCATGACCGGCTCGATCCTCGAATGCCAATTCCAAGGAGTTCCACTGTGGGCGGACGTCTCTTCACCTCCGAGTCCGTGACCGAAGGTCACCCCGACAAGATCGCGGACCAGATCAGCGACTCGGTGCTCGACGCCATGCTGGAGCAGGACCCGCACAGCCGCGTCGCCGTCGAGACGCTGCTCACCACCGGCCTGGTCGTCGTGGCTGGTGAGGTGACCACCACGGGCTACGTCGACATCAAGCAGAAGGTGCGCCAGCGCATCCTCGACATCGGCTACGACTCCTCCGAGAAGGGCTTCGACGGCCACTCCTGCGGCGTGATGGTCGCGATCGGTGGCCAGTCCGGCGACATCGCCCAGGGCGTCGACACCGGCCACGAGAGCCGCACCGGCTCCGTGGACGCGATGGACAAGCAGGGCGCGGGCGACCAGGGCCTGATGTTCGGGTATGCCTGCGACGACACCGCCGTACTGATGCCGCTGCCGATCGTGATCGCCCAGCTCCTCGCCGAGCGCCTCTCCGAGGTGCGCAAGGACGGCACCCTGGACTATCTGCGTCCCGACGGCAAGACCCAGGTCACCATCGAGTACGACGCCGACAACCGTCCGGTGCGCGTCGACACCGTGGTGCTCTCCACCCAGCACGCCGAAGAGGTCGACCTCGAGTCGACCCTCGAGCCCGACATCAAGAAGCACGTCATCGACCCGGTGCTGGCCACCTTCGACATCCCCTCCGACGGCTACCGCCTCCTGGTGAACCCGACCGGTCGGTTCGTCGTCGGCGGCCCGATGGGTGACGCCGGTCTGACCGGCCGCAAGATCATCGTCGACACCTACGGCGGCATGGCTCGCCACGGTGGCGGCGCCTTCTCGGGCAAGGACCCGTCGAAGGTCGACCGCTCCGCGGCGTACGCCATGCGCTGGGTCGCCAAGAACGTCGTGGCCGCCGGCCTGGCCCGCCGCTGCGAGGCGCAGGTCGCCTACGCGATCGGCAAGGCACAGCCCGTCGGTGTCTTCATCGAGACCTTCGGCACCGGCACCGTCCCCGACGAGAAGATCCAGGAGGCCGTGCTGCACGTCTTCGACCTGCGCCCGGCCGCCATCATCGCCGACCTCGACCTGCTGCGCCCGATCTACACCAAGACCGCCGCGTACGGCCACTTCGGCCGTGAGCTCCCCGAGTTCACCTGGGAGCGCACTGACCGGGTCGAGGAGCTGAAGGCTGCCGTCGCCCGCTGACGCGGGTGCCGCTGTCAGTTTCCCCGGCTCACCGGGGAAACTGGCGCTTCTCGGCCGTTGTGATGGCCCAGAAGCGTAGAAGATGCCCGAGAAGTGAGGCGCCGGTGGTACGTCGGGGGGTGCTGGTAGAACTCCAACCGTGACCGAGGCCAGCCAGAGCGACGACGCCCAGCCGGCGATGCTGCCGGGCCTGCGCGCGGTCTTGGCGGACTCCCAGGCCAAGGCGGCGGCCACCCGCAAGCGCAAGGCAGCCGAGGTCCGGCCGGCCGAGGTCGACCCGGTCGCCCGCGTCCTCGTCGACGTGCCGTTGGCCCACCTGGACCGGCCGTTCGACTACCTCGTGCCCGCCAAGGCCGCCGACACGGCGGTGCCCGGGGCGCGGGTCAAGGTCCGGTTCGCCGGCCAGGACGTCGACGCCTACGTGGTGGGACGGACGGCCACGAGCGAGCACCCGGGCACGCTGGCGCCGCTGCGGCGGGTGGTCAGCCCCGAGCCGGTGCTCGCGCCCGAGGTCGCCGCGCTCAGCCAGCACCTCGCCCAGCGCTACGCCGGCAGCAGAGCCGACGTGCTGCGCCTCGCGGTGCCGCCGCGCCACGCCGCGACCGAGGCCGAGCCGACTCCGGTGGCCCCGCCGGCGCGTACCGACCTCCCGGCGGGCCGGGCGGCCTGGGCCGACCACAGCCACGCGAACGCCTACCTCACCCACCTGGCCGAGGGCGGGTCGCCGCGGGCGGTCTGGTCGGCGGCCCCGTCGTCGGACTGGCCGACCCTGGTCGCCCACGCCGTGGCCGCCTGCGCCGCCTCCGGCCGTGGCTCGCTGGTCTGTGTGCCCGACCGCCGTGACCTCGACCGGGTGGCGGCCGCGCTCACCGCGGTCCTCGGCCCGGGCACCCACGTCACCCTGAGCGCCGAGGACGGTCCGGCCGCGCGCTACCGCAGCTTCCTCGCGATCTCCCGCGGCGCTGTCAAGGTGGCCCTCGGCACCCGGTCCGCTGCGCTCGCCCCGGTCCACGACCTCGGCCTGGTGGTGATCTGGGACGACGGCGACGACCTGCATGCCGAGCCACGGGCGCCCTACCCGCACACCCGCGAGACGCTCCTGCTGCGCGCCGAGGAGCAGGGCACGGCCGCCCTGGTCGGCGGCTACGCCCGCTCCGTGGAGGCCCACTACCTGGTGCGCACCGGCTGGGCCCACGAGCTGGCCAGCCCCCGCGACGTCGTACGCCGCCTCGTCTCGCTGCGCGTGAGCGGTGCCTCCGACGTCGCCCGCGAACGCGACCCGCACGCCGGCGGTGCCCGGATCCCCGCCGAGGTCCACCGGCTCGTCCGCGAGGCGGTCGCGGCGGGCCCCGTGCTCGTCTCGACCCCGCGCCTGGGCTACGCGCCGTCGCTGGCCTGCGAGCGGTGCCGCGAGCCCGCCCGCTGCCGCACCTGCTCCGGGCCGCTCGCCCTCCCGGCCCCCACGGAGCCGCTGCGGTGCCGCTGGTGCGGGCTCCAGGACCCCGCCTGGGCCTGCCGTGCCTGCGGCCACCGCGGTCTCCGCGCACCGGTCGTCGGTGACGCCCGGACCGCGGAGGAGCTCGGGCGGGCGTTCCCCAAAGTCCGGATCCGCTCCTCCAGCGGCGACCGGGCGCTGGCGACGGTCCCGGCCGAGCCGGCCATCGTCGTGGCGACGCCCGGCGCGGAGCCGGTGGCCGAGGGCGGCTACACCGCCGTCGTCGTCCTGGACACCTGGCTCACCCTGGCCCGTGCCGACCTGCGCACCGCCGAGGAGGCCGTCCGTCGCTGGGCCAACGCCGCGGCCCTGATCCGTCCCGGCGGCGAGGTGGTGCTCGTCGGCGACCCCGCGCACCCGGCCCTCCAGGCGCTGGTCCGGTGGGACCCCGCCGGCTTCGCCGACCGGGAGATGCGCGAGCGACAGGAGGCCCACCTGCCGCCGGCGAGCAAGCTGGCGACCATCAGCGGCGAGCCCGGCGCCGTGGACGACGTGCTCACCCTGCTGTCCCCGCCCGAGAGTGCTGAGGTGCTGGGACCGGTGCCGGCGGGCGAGGAGTCACGGGTGATCGTCCGGGTGCCGAGGCAGCAGGGGCACGCCCTGACCGCGGCACTCGTCGAGGTCCAGCGGCTCCGCTCGGCACGCAAGCTCGACGCGGTCCGGATCCAGGTCGACCCGCAGAGCCTGGGCTGAAGGGTGGGGGAGGGTGCCCGCTGGCCGGTGCCCGACGCGCTGCGGGTGCGATAGGCCGCGGACCCGGTCGGGTCGAGATGGGGTCTGGGTCCGACGGCCCTGCCCGGTCGGGCTGCAACTCAGCCGTCTGGCCGGTGCAGGACCGCGACGGCCGGGCCCTGGCGCTGAAGGTGACCGGGCTCGAGGTCGACATCACCCCCGAAACGGTGGCCGGCATGCTTGCCTCGCTGCCCGACACGCCTGCGCCAGTGGACATCGGCACCGCGGCAGCCGAGGCAGCACGGATCGACGCCCCGATCGCTGGTCTCGACGGCGAGGTCCCGCTTTCCGCTGGCGCCGTGGACCGCGCCCGTGCCGCCGTACTCCGTGATGGGCGTGGGGAGCGGTGGCGGGCCTTTTACTAGACTCGCAACGCCGTCCGCCACCTCGAGGAGCACCGTTGGCAGTCCAGCCCATCCGCCTGTTCGGCGACCCGGTCCTGCGCCGGCCCGCGATCGAGGTCGTCGACTTCGACCGCGAGGTGCGCCGGCTCGTCGAGGACCTCACCGACACCATGCTCGCCGCGCCCGGTGCCGGCCTGGCGGCGCCGCAGATCGGGGTAGGGCTGCGGGCGTTCACCTGGCACGTCGCCGGTGAGGTCGGCCACCTGGTCAACCCGGTGCTCGACCTCTCCGAGGAGAGCCAGGACGGCCTCGAGGGTTGCCTGTCGATCCCGGACCTCAGCATCGAGTGCACCCGTGCTCTGTCGGTGGTCGCCCGCGGCTTCGACATGTACGGCGAGCCCGTGACCATCGAGGGTTCCGACCTGCTCGCCCGGGCGATCCAGCACGAGACAGACCATCTCGACGGC
>JBDSLK010000187.1:0-7694 GCA_039916425.1 Nocardioides sp. | reverse complement strand
ATCGAGCCCGCGACCCCGGCAAAGTCACCCGGTGCCGGGCTGACAGGAGCGGTCGAGACCTCTCCACCGGCCTCGACCCACGCCGACCAGCCACCGTCGAGCAGCCGTACCGACGGGTGGCCGTAGTGCCGCAGCAACCACCACGCCCGTGCGGCGGCATGCCCCGCCCAGTCGTCGTAGACCACCACCGGTCGCGACGCCGAGACCCCGGCCCGTCGCATCGCCGCCAGGAAGACGGCGGGATCGGGGAGCGGGTGCCGGCCCGCCAGACCGGGCGGTGCCGCGAGAGACGCATCCAGGTCGACGTAAGCCGCTCCCGGAACGTGCCCGGCGGCGTGCTCGGCGGGGCCGGCCGGTCCGCCCATCCGGTAGCGGACGTCCAGCACCGTCACCGACCCCAGCAGGCGCTGCAGGTCGGCCACCGACACCAGCGGAGACACATCCTTGACGTAGCGGCGGCACGGCACGAGCACGTGACCGGACCCCGCCGGCGCGCGGTAAGAGAACGATCCATCGTCGTGCCATCCCCGCCGTTCGTAGAACCGGCGAGCTCGCGCGTTGCCCGGCACGACCGCCAACCACGCCTCCGGGTGTCCGTCGGCCAGCACCAGCCGTTCGGCCTCGGCGAGCAACAGCGCGGCCAGCCCGGAGCCTCGGTGGGGCTCGGCTAGGAAGACCTGGTCGACCTCGTTGCCGACCACCATCACGAAGCCGACGACCTCGCCGTCGACCTCCGCGACCGCCGTGTCGCGGACCCGTTCCAGCGCACGGTCGTCGAAGGAGGAACGGGGCCGGGCCTCGACCAGCTCGTCGGAGACGTTGCCGAGATGGGCGTCCTGCCAGCCGGCGTACCAGATCCGGGCCACAGCCGGTGCGTCGTCAAATCTCGCCGGCCGGAGGTGGGTGTCCACACCACCATCCTGTCCCATGACAAGATGACGCCCCGTGGCTGAACTGCACTTCTTCACCGGCACCATGGACTCGGGCAAGAGCACGCTCGCGCTGCAGACCAACCACAACCACGCGCAGCGCGGTCGGGTCGGGCGGATCTTCACCGCCCACGACCGGGCCGGCGAGGCGACCCTCTCCAGCCGTCTCGGGCTCACCCACGAGGCCATCGAGGTCGACGACCACTTCGACTTCTGGCGCTACGTCGTCACCAGCCTCACCCAGGGCGGGCGGATCGACTACCTGATCTGCGACGAGGCCCAGTTCTACACCTCCGACCAGATCGACCAGCTCGCCAAGATCGTCGACGAGCTCCAGCTCGACGTCGTCGCGTTCGGGATCCTTACCGACTTCCGCACGGTGCTCTTCCCCGGCAGTGCCCGACTGGTCGAGCTCGCCGACCGGATGCACGTGCTCCAGGTCGAGGCGCTCTGCTGGTGCGGCAAGCGGGCCACCCACAACGCCCGCACCGAGCACGGAGTGATGGTCGTGGAGGGCGAGGTGATCGTGGTCGGTGACGTCGACAACGAGGCACCCAGCGAGCCCGAGGACGTCGCCTACGAGGTGCTCTGCCGCCAGCACCACCGGCGCCGGCTCACCGCCGCCCGCGCCAAGGCGGTCTCACTCGCGGCGGAGCCGCTGCCCTTCGGCTGATCAGAGCGGGCCGGCCTCAGCAGACCAGGACCGGGATCAGCATCTCGGCCGGGGTCAGTGAGCCATGCAGCCCGACGAGCGTGGTCTCGTACTTGAAGTCCGCCGAGGAGAAGACCGCGTGGTCACTCTTCGAGGCGACCACCACGTCGCCGATCCGGGGCAGCATCGCCGGCAGGGCCGGGCCGAACCAACCCGTCGCCACCGCCTCGTCCCGGCTCAGCACCTCCGCACGGTCACCGAGGAAACCGCGCCAGGTCGCCAGCACGTCGGAGACCCCGCCACCGCGGCAGTAGAGGTGGCGGAAGCGCGCCTCCCCGCCCAGCAGCAGCACGCCGTCGCGCAGCTCGAGGTGCTCGTCCACGTCGATGCGCGACGACGTGGGGCTGTCGACCATGCCGTGGTCGGCCACCACGACCAGCCGGGTGCCTGCCGGCAGCGACTCGGCGAGCTGCTCGGCCTCGGCGTCGACCATGGAGAGCTGCTGGAGCCAGTGACTGGAGGAGACGCCGTAGCGGTGCCCCGTCCAGTCGAGGTCGCCGTCGTAGACATAGGTGAGGGACGGCCGGGTGTGCGCCGCGGCGACGACCGCGGCGATGCGCTCGCCCACCCGGTCTGCCCCGACATACTCCGCCCCCCGGTGCGCCGCGGTCGTCAGCCCGCTGCCCTGGAACTCGCGCTTGTTGACCACCGTGACACCGACGCCGAGCGCGGCCAGCCGCGCGAAGGCCGTGGGGTGCGGCTGCCACTCGAGCGGGTCGACGCGCTTGTCCCAGAACAGGGCGTTGAGGAGCCGCTCGGTGCCGGGCACCCGCGAGGTGAAGCCGACCACGCCGTGGCTGCCGGGCGTCAGGCCGGTGCCGAGCGAGGTCAGGCTGGTGGCGGTCGTCGACGGGACGCCCGCGGTGGCGGCGGCCTGGCCGTCGGCCAGCGCCGTGAGGAAGGGGGCGGCGTGGGCGTAGCGCTCCAGCAGCGTGGCGCCGAGGCCGTCGACCAGGAACACGACGTAGGCGGGCGCGTCCGGCAGCACCAAACCGCCCGCGCGCTCGGGCCACAGGTCGGGGACCACGCCGAGGGCGCGCGCGACCGCCGGCACCACGTCGCCCAGGGAGCGCTGTCCGTAGGCGGGCTGGACGAAGCCGTCGGCCCCCACCTCACCTGCGGGCGACAGTGGCGACTCGCTCACGCGCCGCGGGTGCGCGAGGACAACGACTCCGCGAAGGCGAGCAGGCCCCCTACGGCGTCGGCGCCCTCGGCCGCCGCGGAGACGCGCAGCGAGAAGTCGTCGCCGGCCAGCACCCCGGTGTAGCCGTGGTCGGCGTCGCACTCGGGGTCGCTGCAGCCGGCGGGCTCGAGGTCGAGGCGGGAGACCCCGCCCCAGCCGATGGTCATCACGGCCTCGGCCGGGGAGGACGGACCGGAGATGGGATTGGCCACCATCCGGGTCACCACCACCGAGCGCACCGACGCGAGCGTGATGGCCTCGGTGGAGGTGGACGTATAGGGCTCGGGCAGCAGGTCGTCACCCGTGTGCTCGTCGGTGTGGGCCAGGATCAGCCGGCTCGGGGTGAGCACCACGACGGTCAGGTGCCGTCGGACCTCGTCGTGCTCGAAGGTCGGCTCGTGGTGGACGTAGAAGGACACCACCTCCTCACCGGCGACCGCCGCGTCGACGCCGTCGGCGACGACCTCGGGGTAGTAGCCGGTGCGATGGATCGCGTCGCGGAGGTCCAGGGCCCGATCGTGGTCCCCCGCCGTGCTGGTCGTGCGCATGCGCGCAGTCTGTCACGCGCCCTCGCGGTCAGTGAGGCAGCGTGTCGCCCGGCGGGGTCATCAGGCGCCGGACGAACCAGTCCGACCGCGGGTCGACCACGGGTTCGATGCGCACCGAGGCGCTCAGCACCGCGGCGCCCTCGGCGCCCACCTGGATAAGGGAGAGCTTGAGGGAGCGCACCTGCGGCAGGTCGTACTGCAGCCGCGACACCCGCAGGATCAGCCGCTCGACCTCCTCCACGTCGACGACCTCGCTGCCCCGGTAGCCGAACAGCAGTGGCGACGACTTGATCTCGCGGACCATGTCGGCGGCGTCCTGGAGCGACAGCGGCGGGATCCGGTAGGCACGGTCGGCCAGCATCTCGGTCAGCGGGCCCGAGATGCTGAAGGACACCACCGGACCGAACAGCGGGTCCTCCAGCGACGAGATCGCGACCGGCACCCCCGGCGGGGCGTTGCGCTGCACCACGAAGCCGGCTGACTCGGGGTCGGTGATGACGTAGGAGAGGTTGCGCCAGGCGGTCGCCATCTCCTCACTGCTCTTGATGTTGCGCCAGACGTGAGCCAGGTCGGGCCGGTTGCGCAGTCGCTCGTGAGTCGCCTTGAGCACGACGTCCCACCCGAGCTCGGCACCCGCTGCCTGTGCCTTCGCCAGGCTGGCGACGGGTCGGGTCTCCCAGAGCCAGACACCGTACGTCGCGAGTAGTGCGGCGCACTGGGCCGCATCGAGGTCGAGGCCGTCGGGGTGGTGCATCAGCAGCTCGTTGACCTGGCGGCGGGCGGCGGGCGAGTCGACCTCGTCCTCCTCGACCTCCTCGCCGGTCTCGGCGGGGTTGCGCAGCCACACGGCGTACTCCACGACGCGGGCGAGGGCCCGGACCGCGGCCTCGACGGCGGGATACGACGGCACCGACCCCCGGCCGGCGGTGTGGCCGGCCACGTCGGGCACGCGCAGCAGCTCGGGGACACCCTCGGCGCCGAGGAAGGTCGTCACCAGGGGCTTCTCGGACTGCTCCCCCACGGCGGCGAAGACGTTGGCGACCTCGACGCCGGACACGTTGAGAGGAGGGATGTAGACCGCGACCACCGAGTCGACGTCGGGGTCGTCGATGGCGGCGTCGAGGGCGTCCTCGAAGTCCTCGGCACCGGCGTCGGGCCCCAGCGAGACCGAGCGGTTGACCACCAGCCCGACCGCCGCGGCGGCGTCCGTGGCCAGCAGTCCGAGCGCGTCGGAGTTGCCGACCACGGCGATCCGGCGCCCGTGCGGCAGCGGCTGGTGGGCCACCAGCTGGGCGACGTCGAACATCTCGTCGAGGGTGTCGACCTGGATCACGCCGGCCTGGCGGAACATGGCGTCCACCGCCTGCGGCGGCGCCCCGATCTTGCGAACCGCGTGACCCATCGGAACCCCCTGCGTGGTCCGACCGGAGCGCACCGCGACCACCGGCTTACGACGGGAGACGCGGCGGGCGATCCGGGAGAACTTGCGCGGGTTGCCGATCGACTCGAGGTAGAGCAGCACCACCTCGGTGGAGTCGTCCTCCTCCCAGTACTGCAACAGGTCGTTGCCCGACAGGTCGGCGCGGTTGCCGGCGCTGACGAAGGTCGACAGGCCCAGGCCGCGGTTGTAGACCTTCTTCAAGATGGCCGAGCCGAGCGCACCGGACTGGCAGAAGAAGCCGGCCCGGCCCCGCGGCGGCATCAGCTGGGACAGCGAGGCGTTGAGCTGCACGGCGGGGTCGGTGTTGATCAGGCCGAGGCAGTTGGGCCCGATCAGCCTCAGCCCGTACGAGCGGGCCAGCCCGAGCAGCCGACGCTGCCGCAGGCGACCCTCCTCCCCCGTCTCGGCGAAGCCCGAGGAGATCACGATCAGCCCGTGCACCCCCTTGGCCGCGCAGTCGAGCACCACGTCCTGGACCGAGTCGGCGGGCACCGCGACCACCGCCACGTCGACCTCGCCCGGGATCTCACCGACGGTGGCGTACGCCGGCAAGCCAGACACCGGCGTGGCCGTCGGGTTGACGACGTGCACGGTGCCGGTGAAGTCGCCGAGGACCAGGTTGCGCACCAGGGCCTGGCCGATGCTGTCGGGGCGACGACTGGCGCCGATTACGGCCACCGACCGGGCGTTGACGAACCGCTCGATCGAGCGGGCGGCGGCCCGGTGCTCACGCTGCTCCATCACTCCGATGGCGGTGTCGGTGGGATCGATGGAGAACTCCAGGTTGATCACGCCCTGGTCGTAGTCGCTCGCCACCCGGTAGCCCGCCTCCCGGAAGGTGCGGATCATCGCCTTGTTGTCGGGGAGCACCTCGGCGACGAAGCGCTCCAGTCCGCGCTCACGGCCGGCCTGGGCGAGGTGCTCCAGCAGCAGCTGGCCGATCCCGCGGCCCTGGTGCTCGTCCTCGACCAGGAACGCCACTTCGGCCTCACCCTGCTCGGCGACCTCGAACCGGCCGACCGCGATCATCCGGCCCCCCAGCAGCATCACCAAGGCGACCCGCTCGACGTGGTCGACGTGGGTGAACCGGTGCAGGTCCTTCTCGGACAGCTGCGGCATCGCGGCGAAGAACCGGTAGAACTTCGACTGGTCGGAGACCCGGGCGTAGAACTCCACCATCAGCTGCTCGTCCTCGGCCCGGATCGGCCGCACGTGCGCCGTCCGCCCGTCGCGCAGGAGCACGTCGGCCTCCCAGTGCCGGGGGGGCGGGGTCGGCAGGGCCTCCAGGGCGGCTGGCTGCTCGGCGGTCGTCATGACCACGAATCTATCGTCCCAGCCGGCTCCGGCGTGCCCCTCGACCAACCGTCGGGGCGGGCAGGGAGAATGGCGCCCATGGCCAGGCGTTCGACCCCCCCACCGGTTCCCGAGGACTTCGAGGAGCACATCCTCGACATCGACGTCGGGGACGAGATGCGCGGCTCCTTCCTGGAGTACGCCTACTCCGTCATCTACTCCCGGGCCCTGCCCGACGCCCGCGACGGCCTCAAGCCGGTCCAGCGGCGCATCCTCTACACGATGAACGAGATGGGCCTGCGGCCCGAGCGCGGCCACGTCAAGAGCGCCCGTGTCGTCGGCGAGGTGATGGGTCGCCTTCACCCGCACGGCGACGGCGCCATCTACGACGCACTCGTGCGGCTGGCGCAGCCGTGGTCGATGCGGCTGCCCACCATCGACGGGCACGGCAACTTCGGCTCCCCCGACGACTCCCCCGCCGCGATGCGCTACACCGAGTGCCGGATGGCCGCACCAGCGGTGGCCATGACGGCCTCCATCGACGAGGACACCGTCGACTTCAAGCCCAACTACGACAGCCGCGAGACCGAGCCGACCGTGCTCCCCGCGGCGATCCCGCACCTGATCGTCAACGGCTCGACCGGCATCGCGGTCGGGATGGCCACCAACATCGCCCCGCACAACCTCGTGGAGGTCGTCCAGGCGCTCCGGCACCTGATCAAGCACCCGTCGTCGACGGTCGACGACCTGATGCGGTTCATCCCGGGCCCCGACCTGCCCACCGGCGGCAAGATCGTCGGCCTCGAGGGCGTCCGCGACGCCTACGAGACCGGCCGTGGCACGTTCCGGATGCGGGCCACCACCCGGATCGAGACCATCGGTCGCCGCAAGGGCATCGTCGTCACCGAGCTGCCCTACGGCGTCGGCACCGAGAAGGTCGTCGAGCGCATCAAGACCCTGGTGCAGTCCAAGAAGCTCCAGGGCATCAGCGACATGAAGGACCTCACCGACCGCGCCAAGGGGCTGCGGCTGGTGATCGAGGTCAAGAACGGCTTCCACCCCGAGGCGCTCCTCGAGCAGCTCTTCCGCCAGACGCCGATGGAGGACACCTTCGGCATCAACACGGTGGCGCTGGTCGACGGCCAGCCTCGCACGCTCGGTCTCAAGGAGCTCCTCGAGGTCTTCTTGACGCACCGCTTCGACGTCGTACGCCGCCGCTCGGTGTTCCGCCGCGGCAAGGCCGCCGACCGGCTGCACCTGGTCGACGGGCTGCTCGTCGCGATCCTCGACATCGACGAGGTCATCCAGGTGATCCGGACCTCCGACAACGCTGCGGGGGCGAAGGAGCGGCTTATCGACATCTTCGACCTCAGCGAGGCCCAGGCCGACTACATCCTCGACATGCCGCTGCGCCGGCTCACCCGGTTCAGCAGGATCGAGCTGGAGAAGGAGCGCGAGGAGCTGCGCCGCACCATCGAGGAGCTCGACGCGATCCTGGCCGACGAGGCTCGGCTGCGGGGGGTCGTCTCCGACGAGCTCGCCGAGGTGGCCAAGACCTTCGGCACCCCGCGCCGCACGGTGCTGCTGG
>JBDSLK010000186.1:0-25250 GCA_039916425.1 Nocardioides sp. | reverse complement strand
AGCATCACGACGTAGGCGTCGGAGAAGGTCCGGACCTGGCGGCACACCTCCACCCCGTCCAGGCCGGGCAGCCCGAGGTCGAGCACGACCACGTCCGGATCGACCTCGCGGGCCTGGCTCACCGCGTGGGCGCCGTCGTAGCAGAGGGTCACCTCGAACCCACCCCGTTCGAGGTAGCTGCCCACGAGAGCGGCCAGCTCGGTCTCGTCCTCGACGACCATCGCCCGCAACCCGGTTCCAGGTCGTCGGGGGATCTCGTCGGTCATGCCTCCCATCGTGACAGCCGCCGCCCGGCAGACGTCGGGCCCAGCGGCCGATCGTGGCGAACTTCAGTGAACCTTCACACGACCTCGACCGATTCAGCGAGGTCGCGGGACGACAGTGGAGCCAACAGCAACAGAGGAGCTGAGAACCATGATGGGTTGGTACAACGACGGAATGGGTTGGAACAACGACGGACTGGGTTGGGGCGGCTGGATCGCCATGACCCTGATGATGGTCGCCTTCTGGGGACTCGTCATCTTCGCGGTGGTCGCGATCTTCCGCGGCACCACCAAGGCGACCGGGCCGGCCGAGTCGGCTCAATCGGCTGGGCACCGTGACCCGATGAACACCCTCGACGAGCGCTTCGCCCGGGGCGAGATCGACGTCGAGGAGTACCACTCCCGCCAGGCCATCCTGCGCGACACCGCGCACGACACCAGGCGCTGACCGCAGAAGCCACGTGCCGGGCCGACCCGGGCCCGGCACCACTCTCGAGGAGCTTTCCCTTGTCCGAGATCACCCGCCGCCACCTTCTCCGAGGCGCCGCCGCACTGACCGGGACCCTCACCCTGGGCAGTCTTGCCGCCTGCAGCCGCACCGGGACCGTCGTCGCGCCGACCTCGGACGCCGTCGCAGCCGCTGAGGCCGCCCGACGCGTCGCCGGTCGCGGCGTGGTGACCGCCCGGCTCACGCCCCGTCCGGTCACCGTCAACCTGGGCGGACGCGTCGTTTCGACCTGGGCCTACGGTGACACCGTGCCCGGCCCGCTCCTGCGAGCGACCGCCGGGGACCTGCTCCGGGTCGACGTCGACAACCAGCTTCCCGCCGAGACCAGCGTGCACTGGCACGGGATCGCGTTGCGCAACGACATGGATGGCGTGCCCGGCATCACCCAACAACCGATCCGCGCGGGCCGCGGCTTCGAGTACGCCTTCACGGCCCCCGATCCGGGCACCTACTTCTACCACCCGCACTCCGGCGTCCAGCTCGACCGCGGCCTGTACGGCGTCCTCGTCGTCGACGACCCCGCCGAACCCGGAGCCTACGACGAGGAGTGGGTCGTCGTCCTCGACGACTGGCTGGACGGAACCGGCCGCACCCCTGACCAGGAGCTCTCCCGGCTCCGCGCCGGCCAGAACGAGTCGGGCTCGGACTCGGACGGCATGGGCGGCATGGATGGCGGCATGGGTATGGGCGGCATGGGTGGGGAGATGCAGTCGGCGCTCCTCGGTGGCGCCGGCGACATCACCTACCCGCACTACCTGATCAACGGCAAGACCCCTGACGCCCCCGTCACCCTGAGCGCCAACCCGGGTGCACGCATCCGGATTCGGATCATCAACGCCGGCTCGGACACCGCGTTCCGGGTCGCCCTGGGCGATCACGAGATGACCGTCACCCACAGCGACGGCTTCCCCGTCACCCCGATCACGACCGACGCGGTGATGATCGCGATGGGCGAGCGCTACGACGTCACCGTCACGCTGGGCGACGGCGTCTTCGCGCTGGTCGCCTCGGCCGAGGGCAAGAACGGGCAGGGCCTCGCGGTCGTCCGCACCGGATCGGGCCGCACGCCACCACCCGACCTCCACCCCACCCAGCTGGACCGCAGTGTCCTGCTCGGGACAGAGCTGGCCGTGGTGGAGCAGGTGGCCCTGCCCGCTCGCAGCGTCGACCGAGAGCACGACGTCGTACTCGGCGGCTCGATGGCCCGCTACCGGTGGACCATCAACGGCAAGACCTTCCCCGACGCAGACCCGTTGTCCGTGAGGCAGGGCGAGCGGGTCCGGCTCCACTTCCAGAACAGGTCCATGATGTTCCACCCCATGCACCTTCACGGCCACACCTTCGGGCTGCAGGACGGCGGGGCCCGCAAGGACACCGTCATCGTCCGCCCCATGCAGACCGTGACCGTCGACCTCGACGCCGACAACCCCGGCCAGTGGGCCGCACACTGCCACAACATCTACCACGCCGAGGCCGGGATGATGACCACGCTGTCCTACGAGAAGTAGAGGCACGACGGTGAGCCGACGCGACTCCACTGGCATGCACCCCGACGACCGATCCCCCTGCCGCGGGAGAGCATGCTGTCGGGCTTGAACCCGAGCCGCGCACCCGTCTGAGGGCACCAGGCGACAGCCCTGTCTGCGGGAGTCGGCGTCGCCCTGGGGATAGCGCCGCACGTGCTGCACCACATCGGCCTGATCGCCGGCGCCGCACTGGTCACGGGCACCGGTGGCAACCTGCTGTTCTTCGCCGTCGGACTGCTGTTCTCGATCCCGCTGCTGCGCCGGCCGCACCGCAAGTTCCACACCTGGCGGGCCCCGGCGGTAGCGCTGGTGGTCTTCACCGCGCCGTTCTCCCGCTCGGCGTTCGTCATCGGATCCGCCCTCGCCGGCGACTCTGGGCCCGACCAGGAGCCGTCCACCCCCACCCAGACGCCGACCGAGTACCACGGTGGGCATCACGGCGGCTGAGCTCAGCCACCACGACGTCCGCGGAGCGGCCCACCGGCCCCGAGGGGCGTCAGAGGTGCTGGGCGCGCAGTCGCAGGGCGTTGCTGATGACGCTCACCGAGGACAGGGCCATGGCCGCGGCTGCGATGATGGGTGAGAGCAGCAACCCGAAGACCGGGTAGAGGACGCCGGCTGCGATCGGGATGCCCGCGACGTTGTAGATGAATGCGAAGACCAGGTTCTGCCTGATGTTCGACATCGTGGCGCGGGACAGCTGGCGGGCATGCACGATGCCCATCAGATCGCCCTTGAGCAGCGTTACGCCGGCGCTCTCCATCGCCACGTCGGTGCCCGAGCTCATCGCCAGTCCCACGTCAGCCGCGGCGAGCGCGGGTGCGTCGTTGACCCCGTCGCCCGCCATGGCGACCACGCGGCCGTCTTCGCGCAGTCGCTTGACGATGTCACTTTTGTGGTCGGGCAGCACCTCGGCCTCGACCCGGTCGATCCCCAGACTGCGACCGACGGCTTCCGCGGTCACTCGGTTGTCGCCGGTCAACATGACGACCTCGATGCCCTCCGCGCGCAACGCCTCGAGTGCCTGCGCGGTGGTGTCCTTGACCGGGTCGGCGATGGCGAAGATGCCCGCGACCTGGTCGTCGACGCCGATGAAGATCGCCGTGGCCCCATCGCTGCGGAGCCGGTCTGCCTCCGCGGTGAGCTCAGTAGTGTCCAGACCGTGACTGGCCATGAAGCCGGCACTGCCGAGGACGACGCGGCGCCCGCCCACAGTGCCCCACGCCCCCTTGCCGACCGGTGAGTCGAATTCGGTGACCTCCGGCACGGTCAGTCCAACGCGTTCGGCGGCACCCACGATGGCCAGGGCCAACGGGTGCTCGGAGGCACGTTCGACCCCCGCGGCGAGTCGCAGGATTTCGTCGGTCTCGAAGCCGGCCGACGGGACGATCTGGGTGACCGAGGGGCGGCCTTCGGTCAGGGTGCCGGTCTTGTCGACGACCAGGGTGTCGACCTTCTCCATGAGTTCGAGTGCCTCGGCGTTCTTGATCAGCACACCGAGCCCGGCCCCGCGGCCGACCCCGACCATGATCGAGACCGGTGTGGCGAGCCCGAGCGCGCAGGGGCACGCGATGATGACCACGGCGACCGCGACGATCAGCGCATGTGCCAGACGAGGCTCTGGTCCCACGGTCGCCCAGACGATGAACGCGACCACGGCGACGACGAGGACGGCGGGCACGAACCACCCGGCCACGCGGTCTGCCATCCGCTGGATCGGCGCCCGGGAGCGCTGGGCATCGGCGACCATCTGCACGATCCGGGCCAGCATCGTGTCGCGGCCGATCCTGTCGGCTCGCATGATCAGGGAACCGGTCTGGTTCAGGGTGCCGCCGATCACGTTGTCACCGGTGGTCTTGGTGACCGGCATCGACTCCCCCGTGACCAAGGACTCGTCGAGGGAGGAGCGGCCGCTCTGCACGGTCCCGTCGACCGGGACCTTCTGGCCCGGGCGCACCCGCAACAGGTCCCCGATCTGTACCTGCTCGAGGGTCACCTCGGACTCGGTGCCGTCGTCGGCGACCCGGTGGGCGGTCTTGGGGGTGAGGTCCAGCAGCGCCTTGATGGCCCCGGACGTCTGTTCCCGGGCGCGTAGCTCGAGGACCTGGCCCAACAGGACCAGGACCGTGATGACGGCTGCGGCCTCGAAGTAGACGTCGACCGTCCCCATCTCGCGGAACGAGTCGGGGAAGATGCCCGGCACGAGTGTCGCGACCACGCTGAACAGCCAGGCGACCCCGGTGCCCATGGCGATCAGGGTGAACATGTTGAGCTTCATCGTGCGTACCGAGACCCAGCCGCGCGTGAAGAAGGGCCAGCCCGCCCACAAGACGACCGGTGTCGCCAGCGCGAGCTGGACCCACGTCGACGCCTTGGGCGAGATCAGGTCGTGCATCGCGGGGAACAGGTGGCCACCCATCTCCAGCACCACGACCGGGATCGACAGCACCAGCGCGATCCAGAACCGCCGTGTCATGTCGAGGAGCTCGGCGCTGGGTCCGGAGTCCGCGGTCACGGTGACGGGTTCGAGCGCCATCCCACAGATGGGGCATGCCCCCGGCCCGATCTGACGGATCTCGGGGTGCATCGGGCACGTGTACTCCTGGCCCTCCGACCCGGCACCGGAGTCCGACCCCGACTCCGACACTGACCCTGACTCCGGGCCGGCAGCTGCCGCCGCCGGCTGGGCGCCGGTGTACTGGGCGGGGCTCGCCTGGAACTTGGCCTGACAGTGCGTTGAGCAGAAGTGGTAGGTGGCCCCGTCGTGGTGAGCGTGGTGCTCGCTCTTGTCGGGGTCCACGTCCATCCCGCACACCGGGTCTTGCACGACCGCTGAGGTTGGACGGGACTGCTCGTGGACACGACTCATGCCTCCACTATACCCCTAGGGGGTATCAGGTCAAGGGTCGAAGGTCCTCGACAGCGACCGGCAGCGGCTCCTCGCTGTGGTTCGTGGGGCCGGGTCAGCCGCCGACGTGCACCATCGGGCGCTTGTCGGGGTCGGGCTCGGCGCGGCGCAGGATCTCGTGGGTCAGCGGAGGCACGTCCCCCTCCCCCGCGAACAGGAACCGCAGTGCGTTGTGCCCGGGTGCTCGCTCGCTCCAGTCGAAGTAGATGTGAGAGGGCATGTCGTCCTTGTCGCTCACCGCCAGGAGGACCGCGGCGAGGACGTTCGGGACGCTGGGACCGGTCGCCCGCAGGACCCGGTGGGTGCCGACACGGGCTGCGGTGACTTCGACATGGGTGGAGAATTCACTGGCGTCGGTCACTGCCACCTCCAGGAACACCGCTGTCGCGGCGGCCTCGAGGTGATTGTCCATTCGTACATCGAGGGCCTTCTCGACGTACTCGGCGTCGTCCCCGGCTTGCACCTTGTTGGCGATGAACCGCACCGGTGCGTTCACGACGAGCACCTCGTCGAGCAGTTCCTCGGCCTCGGCGTCGAAGGTGACCTGGTGGACGCGCAGCTCGGTACTGCGGGCGATCCGGGAGACCACGGACACGATCAGGATCATCGCAATGAACAGCAATGCGATGAGGAGTCCCTCGGGCCGGTCGAGGATGGTCACCGAGATGGTGTAGACGAACACGGCGGCGACGACGCCGAAGAAGGCTCCGGCCCCGCGATGCCCACGGCGCCATTCGGTCAGGGTGACAGCGACGGCTGCCGAGGTCATGAGCGCGAGGACACCCGTGGCGTAGGCCCCCGCCTGGGCGTCGACATCGGCCTGGAAGGCGATGGTGACCACGGCGGCGATGACGGTGAAGACGACGACGAGGGGCCGGGTTGCACGGGCCCAGTCCGGTGCCATCCCGTACCGGGGCAGGTAGCGAGGCACGATGTTGAGCAGCCCCGCCATGGCAGAGGCACCAGCGAACCAGAGGATGCCGATAGTGGCGATGTCGTAGACGGTTCCGAAACCATCGCCGAAGAACTCGTGGGCAAGGTAGGCCAGAGCCCTTCCATTGGCTTCGCCGCCGGGCTCGAACTCCGCTGCCGGGATCAGGAACGTGGTGACGACGGCGGAGCCCAGCAACATCACGCTCATGATGAGTGCGGCGGTCGTGAGCAGCTTGCGGGTGTTGCGGATGCGTCCCCTCGGCTCTGCCGAGGTGTCGGTGGGGTCGCCCTCGACCAACGGCATCACCACGACGCCGGTCTCGAATCCGGACAGGCCCAGGGCCAACGCGGGGAAGACCAGGAGTGAGGCTCCGAAGATGGCCAACGGCGAGGCATGCGCCTCAGTGACGGAGGCTGTCCAGTCCGAGAACGTGGACCGGTTCGCGAGCACGCGGACGAACCCGTCGACGACGACGACGGCGCTCAGGCTGATGTAGGCGACCACCAGGAAGACGGCGACGCCGATGGCCTCCCCGAAACCCTTGAGGAACACTGCCGCCAACGCGGCCAGCAGGACGAGGGTGATGACGACCTCGTGTCCGTGCAGGGCGTCGGTCAGGAACGGGTTCTCGACGAGGTGAGCGCTGGCGTCAGCGGCCGAGAGCGTGATGGTGATGATGAACCCGGTGGCGACGAACCCGATCAGGGCCAGCACGAGCATCTTGCTGGGCCAGTAGGACAGCAGCCGTTCCAGCATCGACAGGCTGCCGTCACCGTGCGGGCTCTCCGCTGCCACCCGGCGGTACATCGGCAACGCCCCGAACAAGGTCACCAGGACGAGCACGAGAGTGGCCACGGGCGCCAACGCACCTGCGGCGAGGGCGGCGATCCCGGGCTGGTAGCCGAGGGTGGAGAAGTAGTCCACCCCGGTCAGGCACATGACCTTCCACCACGGCTTCACGTGCTGGTGGCTGGTCGCCGCCGACTCGCTCTCGTAGAACCCGCCGGGGTCGGGTTGCTGCTCGGCTTGCAAGAACCACGCGTTGAAGCGACTGGGGTCGCGGACGTTCATCACGTCCAGCAGGGTAGGTCGCGTTGCCGGACGCCTCCCCTGCAACCCCCTCCACCCTCCACCTCGCCCGGATGGGCGGGTCAGTCGGGTGGCGGGGTCTGGGCGACGATGAACATCTGGGCAGCTCGGGCCACCGTGACGCCGGCTCGGGCGGCAGCATCGGTGAGTCTCGCCATCCCGACCCCCAGGTCGCCGTCTTCGCCGGCCGCCAGGATCCCGACCGCGACATCGGTCAGCTGTTGGTCCCGCAGGATGCCGGGAGCTTCGGCCGCCCGCCTGCGTGAGTCGAAACCAAGGTCGGCGTTGGTCACGACTCCCGCAGCGAGTGCACCGAGTGCGCGCCCGAGCTCCTCGTGATGACCGCTGAAGGCATCTGCTGTCGAGGCATACAGGCTGAGGTGTTCGTCGAGCGCTTGTTGGGTCTCTGGCAAGAACTCCATCAAGCGGTCTTGTCGATCGAGCCTAGGGCCGCATGACCGGGCAGCGAGGCCCGCGCCGTCACCGGCCGGGACGCACGCGGCTGCCCGGAGCGGGTGTGGTCCGGGGACTGGCGGACGACGTGGCGATCATCGCGCCGCGAGGAGTGGACGATGCCCTCGAACGATCGTCGCGCCCGTTGGCTCAGGGCCACGAGGTGACCGCCTGTTCGGCGGCGGTCCACTGGGGGATCGGGAGAGGATCAGCGCGGCGGCTCCCCCTTGTTTGGTTCGTCAGGTGAGTGGGGCCCGTCCCGACGCATCCGGAGTGACGCGCTACCGGGGTCCGGGGCAGCAGGCACGCATCGGTGCAACCTCTCACCATGGATGATTTCGGACGGCTTGTCCTCACCTCTAGGGAGGTATTTCGGGATCAGGCGCTTGTGTGCGGCGGCCGCACCGCCTAGCGTGGGAGGTAATTGAATCCCGTTGGCCCGGACCCGGTGACGGAGATCGTCGCGACGACGAGTCCCCCATCGGAGGCCAGGGTGGCAGTGACGAAGGTCCACGCGATCCTGGCCGATGCCGTGGCTGGCTCGAGGGACGGCGTCACTCTTCCCGAGTGGCTGTGCTCAGCCTGTGTGAGGTTGCTGTCGGTCACGGGTGCTGGCGTGGTGCTGATGGGGAGCCGGGGGTTCGAGGGGCTGGTGGCGGCGACCGGAGGCTTGGCGACAACGATGGACGAACTTCAGTTCAGCCTGGGAGAGGGTCCCTGTGTGGACGCCTCCAAGGCCGGCCACCCGGTGCTGGAGCCCCAGTTCCGGCGTACCGGACCGGCTCGCTGGCCGGGCTTCGGACCCGAGGCGCTGGCTGCGGGCATCGAGGCCATCTTCGCGTTCCCGCTCCAGGTCGGCAGCATCCGGTTGGGGGTGCTGGACCTGTATCGCGACGTCCCGGGGGACCTGAGCTCCATGGAGCTGTCCGAGGCCCTCGCCCTGGCCGACGCGGCCACCACGATCCTGCTGCATCTCCAAGCCCGGACCGAGCTGTCGGGCGAGCTGCACCCCGACCTCGAACCGACCCAGAACCGGGCCGAGGTGCATCAGGCCACCGGGATGGTGGCCGTCCAGGCTGCCGTCGGGCTGACCGAGGCTCTGCTGTTGTTGCGTGGTCATGCCTACTCCCGGGAACGCAGCCTCCTGGACGTGGCCCGCGACGTCGTAGCCCGCACCCTCCGTTTCCCACCCGAGGACGGGCACCATGAATGACGTCATCGTTCCCACCCGAAAGGCTCCACCCCATGGTCACCGATCAGCGTCTCGTTGACGCTTTCGTCGGGTTTGCCGACACCCTGGTCGCCGAATTCGACACCATCGACTTCCTGCACACGCTGACGGAGACGACAATCGATCTTCTCGACGCGGACGCGGCAGGGCTGATGCTTGCGGACCAGCGCGGCGATCTCCAGGTGGTCGCGTCGTCCAGCGAGGAGGCTCGACTGCTCGAGATCTTCGAGCTGCAGCACGAGGAGGGCCCCTGCCTCGACTGCTATCGCGGGGGCCAGCCCGTGACCAATGTGGACCCGGACGAGGCCGAACGACGCTGGCCCCGGCTCGGCGCGGCCATCCGGGAGGCCCACTTCATGTCCGTGCACGCCTTGCCACTGCGGCTTCGCAACCAGGTCATCGGCTCGATGAACATCTTCCTCGCCCGCCCAGGCACCCTGAGCGAAGCGGATATCGCGCTCGGTCAGGGCCTCGCCGACATCGCCACCATCGGGCTCCTCCAAGAGCGCGCCATCAAGGAGCATCGGGTCCTCGCCGAGCAGCTCCAGGGTGCGCTGAACACCCGGGTACTGGTGGAGCAGGCCAAGGGCGTGCTCGCCGAGCGGCAGGGCCTCGAGATGGCCGCGGCGTTCACGGTGATGCGGTCCCACGCGCGCCGGACGGGGCGACCGCTTCGCGACATCGCCGCCGGGATCATCGACGGCAGCCTGACCGGCGCCGTGCTCCAAGGGGGGTGACGACCCGACGTCGTCCCGAGTCGGCGGCTGATTCCGGCGGGTGCGCGCGGGGGCGGGCCCCGGCGAGTATGCTGGAAATCAGCCACCTCCTGGTGGTGCTGCCTCGGACCCCGGCAGTCGTTCCCACACGACCTTGACGGGGTTCTCTTGTGCCCGACGGATGTCTACTCACCAGCCGGGCGGTCATACGACCAGCGACTCGATGCACCGTCCGTGACGTGCGGGTGCGTCCTCGTCGCGTCGGTGTCACCTCTCGGTGCGCAGCCATGACTGATATCAGGAGCGACCGCCCCCTCGCCCGCACCACCCGCACGACTGCGGAGGAGTTGCTCGCCGCGGACCTGGTCCGGTGCGCGGCCGGCGACATCAGCGCCATGGCTCGCGTCTACGACGCGACCTCCACGAGGGTCTTCCGACTGGCCGTCGTGACGGCCGGCGACGCCGACCTCGCCATGGACCTCGCCTGCGACGCCTATCTCGAGGTCTGGCGAAGGTCCCCGTCGTACGACCCGGCCAGCAGCAGCGCGATGACCTGGATCCTGGTCGTCGCCTATCGCTGGGCGCTTGCCGTGCGGGCCCACTGATGCTCACGCGAGATCGCCTGCCTCCTCGTCCCGGGCTCGGCGTCGTGACGGTCGCTGTTGCCATCGGGCTGGAGCTCGTGGCTCGCGGCATCTGTGAGGTGGTGTCGGCCCAGCGGTCTCTCACCGTCGTCGACGTCCCCTGTCCTGCGTCGACGGTCACGGTCGATGTGGTGCTGGTGGATGCCGTCGATCACGTGCCCAGCACAGCACTGCCGGCATGCTCGGGAGTGCGCGCGGATGGCCCCAGATACGTGGTGATGGGCATCGAGTCCGGGGTGCATCTCGTGGCCCGGGCCCTGGAGTCCGGCGCCCGCGGATACCTGGACATTCGCATGTCAGGCACGGATCTCGTCGACGCTTTGCTCCGGGTGCACGCAGGCGAGATCGTGGTGACAGCTCGGGTCCCTCAGCAGGTCTCTCCGCCCGGCGCCGAAGCGGTGCTCAGCTATCGTGAGGCGGAGATCGTCGGCTGGATAGCGCAGGGCCTCAACAACGCCGAGATCGCCAAGAGCTCAGGGCTGAGCATCAATTCCGTCAAGTCCTACATCCGAGCTGCCTACCGCAAGATGGGTGTGACCAGCAGGACCCATGCCGTGCTCTGGGGCATCAGGAATGGTTTGGGAGCCGACGAGGCTCTGGTCAGGACCGAGTCAGCAGTGGGGCCGACCGTGTCCTCGCTCCGGGTAGGCGAATAGGGCGACGCGACGACCTGCTCGGCTGGGTCTGCTGCTGGGGATCGACTCACCGCATCCCTCACCCGGCACCGTCTAGTCTTGTACGTATGCGCCTGCCAGCTGTCCTCGTCGCTCTCGCCCTTCTCGTGCTGACCGCCTGCGGAAGCACGGCTGGCGCCGCTCAGGACGCCGGCAACGCCTCCGGAGCCTCCACCGGCGAGGCCCGCGACCTGGCCTTCACGTCCACCACGGTGGCCGGTGAGAAGTTCGAGGGCTCGACACTGGCCGGGAAGCCGACCGTGCTGTGGTTCTGGGCTCCGTGGTGTCCCACGTGCCGCCGGCAGATCGAGGGTGTCAGCAGTCTGGCAACGGCGCACCCCGACGACCTCAACGTCGTCGGTGTCGGCTCCCTCGATGACCCCACCGCCATCGCCGACTTCGCCGGAGAGGTGTCTCCTGAGGTGACCATGCTCAGCGACGACGACGGCGAGGTCTGGCGACACTTCGGAGTCACGGCGCAGAGCACCTACCTGGTGCTGGACGAGAACGGGACGGAGATGGCGTCCGGGTACCTCTCCGACGATGAATTGGTGAAGGTCGTCGAGACGATGGTCGGCTGATCCGTGGGTGGCGGTCTCCTCGGGGTCTCCCTGGGCGCCGGCATGCTGGCGGCCGTCAACCCGTGTGGCTTCGCTCTGCTCCCGGCCTACGTGTCGCTGCTGTTGACCGCCGACGGATCCCCGGGACGCGGTAGGGCGGTGATGCGTGCGCTGGGCATCACGGCCGCCATGACCGCGGGCTTCGCCGGGGTGTTCGCGCTGTTCGGTCTCGCGATCGCGCCGGTGGCGTCGTCCGTGCAGCGGCACCTGCCGTGGTTCACCGTCTCGCTCGGGGTCGTCCTGGTGCTGATGGGAGTGTGGATGCTCAGCGGTCGTTCGGTGAGCGTCCCCCGAGTCGCGCTGCGGCGCTCGGGGGCGTCGCGCCCAGCGCCGCTGGCCCGCACCTTCACCTCCATGGCCGGCTTCGGAGCCAGCTATGCCGTGGCCTCGCTGTCCTGCACCATCGCGCCGTTCCTCGCGGTGGTCATTGCTGGATTCCGCTCCGACGTCCTCGACGGCGTCGCCCTCTTCCTCGCCTACGCCGCCGGGATGGGACTGGTCGTCGGCACCCTGGCCATCGCCACGGCCCTCGCCTCGCATCGCGTCGTGACCGGGCTCCGACAGGCCGGTCGGTGGACCCCGCGGGTCGCCGGAGCCCTGCTCGCTGGTGCTGGCGCCTATGTCGCCTACTACGGCGCCTGGGAGCTGCGCGTGCTCGGCGGTGGCGAGGCGGAGGACCCGGTGATCGACACCGCGGCCACGATCCAGCAGTCGATGGTCAGGGTCGTCGACACAGTGGGGCCGGCAGGCTGGTTGGCGCTGGGCGGCTTGCTGTTGATGGTCACCGGCGTGCTCGTGCTGGGTCAGCGTCGATCCGCCCGCGCTCGGCTGACCTCGGGTCGCAGGAACCTGACCCCGGCCGAACCGACCTGACGGTGGCGGACGAGCCTGTCACCGACACCGCCGCGATCGGACGTGCCGCCCAGGTCGTGAACCAGCCTGCAGTCCAGGCCCTCAGCACCCCGAGCCTCGGGGTCAGCGTGGCTGCTGGTCGTGTGCACCCGCGGTCGCAGCCTGCAGAGCGAGCCAGAGGTCGACCCGGTCCGGCGTGGAGTCGAGCTGGCGACCGGTGAGCGACTCCACCCGTGCCAGCCTGTTTCGCAGCGTGTTGACGTGCACATGCAGCCGGTCAGCGGTCTCCTGCCAGCGGCCACCGGCCTCAAGGAACGCTCGCAGCGTGGCGACCAGTGCGCCACCGTGCGCCGCGTCGTACTCCTCCATCGGCGCGAGAAGCGTCTCACGGAAGGCGTCGAGGTCGTCTTGGTCCTGGAGGGCGAGCAGCAGGCTGTGACTGCCCATCAGGTCATGTGACACCACTGCCCCGTCGCCGCGCCGCCTACCCAGTTCGCAGGCCTGGCGCGCCTGGACCAGGCTGCGCCGCAGCCCGGTGATGTCCTCGGCCACCGACCCGGTTCCGACGGCGATGGCAGACAGCGCCCGGGCCAGGGCCGAGGAGAGCCCGGACGCCACGTCGGCGTGGCCGCCACCGTCGATCACGACCATGAGCTCGTCGCCGCGCAACGCCACCACGCCGTGGAGGTGCGAGTCGTCGAGCCAGCGCTCCGCTGACTCCAGAGCGTTCTCGCGGTCGCCCACGGCGCACACGAAGGACAGCAGGGCCTGTTCGGGATCGAGCCCGTAGGAGCGCATACGGGCCGAGGCCGCCACGACCTGACGGCCGAGCACCAAGGAGATGACCTCGCCCGCCAGCCGCCGCTCGGACTCCTTGACTGCGCGCTCGCGGGCCAGGACGAGGCTCACCACCGGTCTGGCCGCGTCGATGCGTGGGCGCAGCTCGAGGTCGGGGGCGTCATCACGGGCGACGGCGATCACGGCCGCCGGCACCACCCCGGCGCCCACCGGTTGCACGATCCACCCGTCGACCTCGCAGACCCCGGCCCACGCCGCCACCACGGCACGCTGCCGCGTGGCGTGGTCCGGTGCGGGTCCGGCCCGGCCGAGCAGCCGGCCCCCATCATCGGCGATCCAGACATCGTGCCCGGTCGATCGACGGATCAGACCCGCGACGGCGGTGAGCGCGGTCTCGGTGGAGGAGTTCTCAGCGGCCGCGAGAAGGTCCGACGTGAGCTGGAGCGTTGCTCGCAGAGCCCGCTCGCGGTCGGCCGCGAGCCGCTCGAAGAACCACTGGGAGATCGCCACGAACGGCGTCCGTACCGGCACCTCGACCAGCGGGACCCCGGCGTCGTCGCAGGCCCGACGCACCTCGACCGGCACCCGCTCCTCGCCCTCGAGCAGGCCGTAGCCGATGCCGGCGACGTCGCGACTGCGCAGCGCCTGCACAAAGCCCTCGGCCGAGTGCCTTCGTCCTCGCCACACCCCCGCGGTGAGCACGAACTCGTCACCGACGAGGTACGGCGAGGCGTCGGCGAGCTCGGTGACGTGCACCCAGCGGATCTCACGGTCGACGTCGCCGGCGACGAGCAGGTCGAGCCCGAGACCCGGGTCCGCGAGAAGATCGCGAATGGTGGACGGCACTAGAGGAATCTACAGCGGATATCGGAGAAGTCGCTAGGTTCGTCCATAGCGCCGCAGCAGACGAGGCAGCAGAATTCCGGCACAGAAGCGGCCCGGTCCGGGCGCAACCAGTGCGAGGAGGCTCCATGACCGAGGTCAGCAACCCGCGGCCGGCCATCGCCGCGGGCGTCATCGAGTCGCGGTCCATCGACTGGGTCCCGGACTACGAGCGACACGGTCGCGTTGCGGCTCAGGGGCCGTTCTGGTTCCTCGGCAACTTCCAGCCGTTCACGGTCGGGATCGGCATCCTCGGCCCGACCGTCTTCGGACTGTCCCTGGTCGAGACGGCGGTCGCCGGGGTCCTCGGGATCCTGTTCGGCACGATCTTCATGGCCTTCCACGCCTCCCAGGGACCGACCTTCGGGTTGCCGCAGATGGTGCAGTCCCGCGCTCAGCTCGGCTACCGAGGCGTCATCCTCGCGCTGATCGCCACCGCCTTCACGTTCGTGATGTTCAACGTCGTGGACACCGTCATCATCAAGCTCGGTCTCAACGGCATCTTCGGCTGGGACGAGACCCTGGTGGCCGTCGCGATCACCGTGATCGGCACGGTGCTGGCCATCTACGGGCACGACTGGCTGCACCGTGTTTTCCAGGTGCTGTTCTGGGTGTCACTGCCCTTCTGGGTGATCCTCACCATCGGCATCATGACCGGGAACGCGGGCGGGGAGTCGGCCGTCCCGACGGAGCTGACCGTGGCTGGGTTCCTCGGGATGTTCACGGTGGCCGCGTCGTACAACATCACCTACGCCCCCTACGTCTCGGACTACTCGCGCTACCTGCCGCGCGACACCAAGGTCGGCTCGATCGTGATGTACGTCTTCATCGGCGCGGCCGGCTCGCCGATCTGGCTCATCCCGCTCGGCGCCTGGCTGGGCTCGGCCCTCGGCGTGTCCGACCCGCTCCTGGGCATCTACACGGCGGGCAACAACGTCATCGGTGGCCTCGGAGGCATCCTCGCGATCCTGTCCGTGCTCGCCCTGGTCGCGACGATGGGACTCAACGCCTACAGCGGCATGTTGACCATCGTGACCGGCATCGACTCGCTCCGCCCGGTGAACCCCACCCGCCGGATCCGGATCGCCGTCATCGTGGTGCTGGCCGTCTTGTGGCTGCTGCTCGGCAACGTGCTGGAGAACGCCTCGAGCGCCCTGGCCAACAGCCTCCTCGCGATGCTCTACCTGCTGGCCCCGTGGACCGCGGTCAACCTGATGGACTTCTTCTTCGTACGGCGAGGCCACTACGCCATAACCGACCTGTTCACCCCGAAGGGGATCTACGGCTCGTGGGCCTGGCGCGGGATCGCGGCGTTCCTCCTCGGGATCGCCGTGGAGATCCCCTTCATGGTCGTCGGGACGACGTACGTCGGCTTCATCGCCAACGACTACCTGCAGCTCGTCGACATCTCCTGGATCGTCGGCATGGTGGTCGCCGGCGGCTCCTACTACCTCTTCACCAGGTCGCTGGACCTGCCGGCCGAGCAGGTCGCGATCAAGGCGAGCGAGAAGGTGCTGCGCGACACCGGCGCTGTGCGATGACGTCGATCCCCGAGGCCGAGGCTGCGGTGGCACTCGGCGAGGTCGCTGCGGCAGCCGACGCGCTGGTGGCGTCGTTCGCGGCTCACGACCGCACGGCCTACTTCGCGTCGTTCACTCCCGATGCGACCTTCGTGTTCCACACGTCGACGCAGCGGTTCGCGTCGAGGGCCGACTACGAGCGGGAGTGGGCGAGCTGGGAGGCCGACGGGTTCCACGTCGACTCGTGCGAGAGCACCGACCGGCGCATCGACCTCGTCACCCTCGACGTCGCGGTCATGACCCACCGCGTGCGCACCCGGATCGCGGGTGTCGAGGAGACTCAGCACGAACGGGAGACGATCGTGTTCCGGCGCACGTCGGAAGGCAGGTGGCTGGCGGTGCACGAGCACCTCTCGCCGGACCCGGAGAGGGACAGATGAGCCAGGACCCACCTCCTCCCGACGAGGGGGCTCACCCGATCGGGCCACCGAGCGCGGTCGAGGTGCCTCGCTTCGCCGGACCGGACACGTTCGCCCGACTGCCGCGCCTCGACCAGGTCGAGCACGCCGGGGTGGCCGTCCTCGGCATCCCGTTCGACGCGGGGGTGTCCTACCGCTCAGGTGCCAGGTTCGGCCCTCAGGGCATCCGTGCCGGGTCGAAGTTGTTGCGGCCCTACCACCCCGGGCTCGACGTGAACCCCTGGGACGTGCATCAGGTGGTCGACGCCGGCGACGTCGCGGCCAACCCGTTCGACCTGGTGGCCGCGGTCTCCGAGGTGGAAGCCGCGGCCCGTCAGCTGCTCACCCGGGCGGACCGCATCGTGACCATCGGTGGTGACCACACCATCGCCCTGCCCCTGCTGCGAGCGGTGGCCGAGCAGCACGGACCCATCGCCCTGGTGCACTTCGACGCGCACCTGGACACCTGGGACACCTACTTCGGCGCTCCGTACACGCACGGAACCCCTTTCCGCCGGGCTGTCGAGGAGGGGCTGCTGGATCTCGACGTGTCGGCCCATGTCGGCATCAGGGGCCCGCTCTACGCCGCCCAGGATCTGATCGACGACCGGGATCTCGGGTTTGCGATCGTGAGCACCGAGGACGTGGCCCGGCGCGGTGTCGACGAGGCGATCGACCGGGTACGCACCCGAGTGGGCGACCGTCCGGTCTACGTCTCCATCGACATCGACGTCCTCGACCCAGCGCATGCTCCGGGGACCGGGACGCCCGAGCCCGGGGGCCTCACGACCCGTGAGCTGCAGATGATCCTGCGCGGGTTCACCGACCTGGACCTGGTCGGTGCGGATGTCGTCGAGGTCGCCCCCGCCTACGACCACGCGGAGCTCACGACCACAGCGGCTGCCAACGTCGTCTACGAGCTGCTCGGGCTGATGGCACTCGACGGCCCGGGCCGCCAGCGGTCCGACCACCAGACCCACCACGACGGGAGTTCTTCATGAAGTTGCTTCTTGCGGTAGACGGTTCGGCACATTCCGACAAGGCGGTGGCCGAGGCCGGTCGCCTCGCCGCCGCTGCCAGGGCCGAGGTCGTCGTGGTGCACCAGCGCAGTGACAACGCAGCCGACCATGGACCGGCGGTCCCTTCGCCCGAGGGCGCCGAGCAGGCTCAGTCGCTCGTCGACGCTGCCGTGGCTGCGCTGGTGGCCGCCGGTGCCGTCTCGGCGCGAGGTCGCGTCCTGCGCGGACTCCAGGGCGAGGAGGCCCAAGCGATCCTGGAGGTCGCCCGGGAGGAGGACGCCGACATCATCGTCGTCGGTCCCCGGGGCATGGGCCGGCTCGCGGGCCTGCTCGTCGGCAGCGTGACCAACCGGTTGGTGCAGTTGTCGGACCGTCCGGTCCTCGTCGTCCGGTGACGACAGCCGTGGGCGCGATCCGCTCGACGGCGGAGGCCATCGCTTCGGGCCGAGCGTCCGCCGTCGATGCCGTCGAGGAGTGCCTGCTCCGCATCCAGGAGCGCGACAGAGACCTCGGAGCCGTGGTCGACCTGCGGGCGGACAAGGCTCTCGCCGAGGCGGCGGACCTCGACCGGCGACGCCGCTCGGCAGGTCCGGCGGGGCCCCTGGACGGCGTACCAGTGCTCGTCAAGGACCTCGAACAGGTCGCGGGGATGGTGACGCGCAAGGGCTCGCGCCTGTTCGCCGGCGATCCCCCGGCTACCGACGACGAGGTCGTGCCCGCGCTGCTCCGCAGAGCCGGCGCGGTGATCGTGGGCAAGACGAACCTCCCCGAGTTCGCCACCGAGGGCTTCACCGACAACCTGCTCGACGGCGTGACCCGCAACCCGTGGGACCTCGAGCAGACGCCCGGTGGCTCCAGCGGCGGCTCGGCAGCGGCACTCGCCGCCGGCATGGTCCCGATCGCGACAGCTACCGACGGCGGCGGGTCCGTACGCATCCCGGCAGGCCGTTGCGGCCTCGTGGGGCTCAAGCCCACCCATGGCGCGGTCGGCCGTTGGCCGGTTGCGGACTGGATCGACCTGAGCACCTACGGTCCCATGGCCACCACCGTCGACGACCTGCGACTGCTGTTCGCGCTGATGATCGGTCGGGTGTCGGGTGATCCGTCGTCGGCGCCCTTCTCGATGCCCCTGGGCGGCGCGCCCCTGCGCCCGACGCATGTCGTCGTGACTGACCGGACCTCACCACTGGGTCCACTGCCGAAGGTCGTGGCCGAAGCCTTCCATGCCGCTGCTGCTGATCTCGTCGGCCTGCTCGACGTCGAGGTCTCGGTCCTCGAGACCGGTGAGCTCTTCGCTGACCTGGGCGACCCCGACGTCGACTGGTTCACCCTCGCCACGGCCGAGCACGTCAACTCGCTCGGCCGCCCCCGGGTGGCGGAGTCGCTGTCCCAGATGCACCGCTCGACCGTCGGTTTCATGCGACACGGCCTTGCCGTCACCGTCGACGACTACCTCTCGGCGCGCCGTCGTCGCGCGGCATACACGCGCCGGCTCGACGACCTCCTCGGCGACGCCGGCGTGCTGCTCACCCCGACTCTCGCGGTCGACCACTGGCTCGCCGACGGCCGCGTCCACGACTCGTCGGAGCCCGGGATGACCCAGCCAGGGGTCTACTCCACCGCCGTGCAGAACGTCACCGGCCACCCCGCGATCAGTGTGCCGGCCGGCCGGCACGACTCAGGCTCCCCCTACGGCTTGCAGATCACGGCACCACGATGGCGAGACGGCCTCCTGTTCGACCTTGCCGCACTGTGGGAGTCGCACCGGCCCTGGCCCCGGACGGCCCCGGGGTACGACGAGTTCCGCATCGGCGCCTGACGTGCAGAGGTCCAGCGGAAGCCGGCCCTCGAGCCCACATCTCGTCGCCCCGACTCAGTCGAACGCGGCCAGGAAGCGGTCCCGGAAGGCGTCCATCCGCCACACCGTCGCATCGGGGTCGGGCCTGAGCCCGTCCTGCCAGCCCCAAGGAGAGATGCGGTCCATGACTGCGGTGTCCTGGGTGATCACGGTCACCGGGACGTCGTGGCCGGCGTGTTGGCCACTGACGTAGCTGTGCGGTTGGTGGTCGCCGAGGACCACGAGGACCCGGTCCGGATCGGGGAAGGCCACCAGCCAGGAGGTCAGCGTCCGCCACGAGTACTGGATCGACTCGCCGTACACCCGCTTGACCGCCTCCGGGTCGCGGAACACCTCGCTCGACTGCTCCCCCTGCTCGGGCAGGCCGTCGAAGACCGAGCCGTCGCCCACGCGGGCCCAGTCCAGCAGGGGCGGCAGCGGCGTCCAGGGGTGATGGCTGGAGACGAGGTCAACCTCGGCCATCACCGGTCGGCGCTGCGTCGGCGCCAGCTCGCGCCGGTGGAGCTCCGCCAGGGTGTACTGGTCCGGGACCGGTGCGTATCCGAACTCGGGGCCGCGGTAGCCGACGTTGCGCGAGTCGTAGTAGTCCTGGAAGCCGTAGAACGCCTGGCCCTCTGGCCAGTCCTTCGTGTCGGCCGGGACGTCGAAGACCGTGCGCCACCCGGCCTGCCCGAACAGGGCCGTCAGGCTGAGCCGGTCGGTGCCGAGCAGCTGCCGGTAGCGTCGCTGACTGTCCACCCACAGGCCCGACTGCAACGTCGCGTGCGCGAGCCAGCTGCCGGCGCCGTAGGTGGGTGAGGTCAAGAAGGCACTCTGCGTGCGATAGCCCGCCGCCGCGAGCTGCTCCGTCCCGGCGTCCAACACCGCGACCACTCCCGGCGCGAAGGACGAGTCCTGCACCGCGATCCGGCCGTAGCTCTCCACGAAGACCACCAGCACGTCCTTCCCGCGCAGCCCCGCGAGAGCCTCCGCAGGAGGCACCTCCCGGTAGGGGTCGCGCCGTATCTCGGCGGCGAAGCGACGGTGGTCGGCGAGGTCCGCACGCACCAGCCGCACCTCATCGATCGTGAACGCAGCCGCGCTGGTCGAGGCGACGCCGGCACCCGGGAGCGCCTCGATCCCGGTGGCGAGGAGCAGCACCCACAGGGCACCGAAGGCGGTGGCGGCGGTGAGCGAGACCCGCGGGCGCCGGCCTGCCACCCGGACCAACCGAACGACGGCCAGCGGACCGACGACCAGCACCGCGAGGGCCAGGAGGGCCGCGCCGATCGCCACCACATCCGCCCACGTCTGGCCGATCGAGTCCGCCAGCACGCCGACGCCGGGACCGAGGTAGGCCCAGTCCCCGACCGGATCGAACCCGCGGTCGAAGACCGCGCCGAAGCCGAGGTCGAGCACCTTCACCAGCAGCAGCAGGGCCACGCCCAGCCCCACGACCACGGCGGCGGCGGTGCGCACCCGCGGCCAGGGGAGCAGCGCGGGCGCCAGCACGAGGAGGAGCTCGAGCGGCAACCGGACGAAGGCCCGCGCGGTGAGGTCGTCGAGCTCGACCGGAGCGACCAGCACCACCCAGACCACCAGCACCGCGAGCCCGGTCAGGGCAGCCGACGCCACCTCCCGCAGCACGCGCCGATCAGGCACGTGACGCGCCCCTCGTCAGCACCCCGGGCCGGTCCGGGCTCGAAGCCCACCACCGGTCGACGGCCTCGTGAAGGAAGGACTCGGCGAGCAGGACCGAGACCATCGCGAGCGCGACCACCTCGACGGGGTCGGGCAGCAGCCCCACCACGGCGACCGCGAGCACCATGCCGACCAGGACGGCGACGACCTTGCACCACGGCCGGGCCGGCGGCTCGGTCCGCAGCCGCGGCACGGAGGCCACCACCGCCGCGAACACGTAGCGGACGAGCCCGAGCCACAGCACCCACCAGCCGAGGTGCGTCGCCACGATCGCGCTCATGACCAGGATGAGCAGGGCGTCGGCCTCGAGGTCGAGCCGGGCGCCGAAGGCCGACTCGGTCCCGGTCCGGCGGGCGATCCGGCCGTCCACGAAGTCGCTGAGCAGCGCCAGGGTCAGCAAGCCAGCCAGCACGGGGAGCGACCCGTCGGCCGCGGCCACCGCGACCACGATGACCGTGAGGACGATGCGGGCTCCTGTGACGAGGTTCGCCGCCGGGAACGATTGAACCTGAACCACCGCGCCTCCGTGTGTAGGACTACGACAGGGACACGCTCGGCAGCGCGCTCCGGTTCACCGGTGGGCAGGACGGATGGTGGCGGTGCTGGAGGAGAGAGCGTTCTGGGTGAGCTCCCCCGGGCGGGGCGAGATCCGGCCGGTCCGGGTCCCGGACCCAGGTGCGGGACAGGTCCGCGTGCGGACGCTCCGATCCGCGGTGAGCCGCGGCACGGAGACCCTGGTCTTCCGGGGCGGCGTGCCCGCCGGGCAGCGGATCCGGATGCGCGCACCGCACCAGGACGGCGACTTCCCCGGGCCGGTGAAGTACGGCTACCTCAACGTGGGTGTGGTCGAGGCCGGCGAGCCGGCGCTGCTGGGCAGGACCGTGTTCTGCCTGCATCCCCACCAGACGGCGTACGTCGTGCCGGCCGACCAGGTGACGCCGGTCCCCGACGACGTGCCGCCCGACCGCGCCGTGCTCGCCGGCACCGTCGAGACCGCGGTCAACGCGCTGTGGGACGCCGCGGTGATGGTCGGCGACCGGGTCGCGGTTGTCGGCGGCGGGATGGTGGGCTGCTGCGTGGCCCGCCTGGTAGCCGCCATCCCGGGTGTGGACGTCGTCCTCGTCGACGTCGACCCGGCCCGAGCAGAGGTCGCGGCCGCTCTTGGAGTGGCCTTCGCTCCCCCGGCCGGAGCCACGGCCGGCCGCGACCTCGTCATCCACGCCAGCGCGACGGAGGCGGGCCTGCGGCGCTCGCTCGAGCTGCTCGCGCCTGACGGGCTGGTGGTCGACCTGAGCTGGTACGGCGACACCCCGGTCCGGCTCGATCTCGGGGGCGCCTTCCACACCGGCCGGCTTCGGCTGCAGGCGAGCCAGGTCGGCGAGGTGGCGCTGGCCCGCCGCCACCGACGCAGCCGGGGCGAACGGCTGGCGCTGGCCCTCGAGCTGTTGCGGGACCCCGCCTTCGACGCCCTGCTGACCGGGATGTCGTCGTTCGAGGAGCTGCCCGACCTGATGGCCGACCTGAGCGCAGGACGCCGCCGGGCGCTGTGCCACACGATCAGCTACCCGCCCGGCACGCAGCCGTGTTCGGCGTGACGGTGCGCGACCACGTGATGGTCGCCCACAGCTTCGTCGGCGAGGTCTTCGGTCCCGCGCAACGACTGCACGGAGCGACGTACGTCGTCGATGCCACCTTCCGAGGTCCCGGGCTGGGCCCCGACGGGATCCTCCTCGACATCGGTCGAGCCGCCGCGGAGCTACGCGAGGTGCTGGCCGGCCTGGACTACCGCAATCTCGACGAGGTCGACGACTTCGTCGGCACCAACACCTCGACCGAGGCTCTCGCGCGGTATGTCGCCGACCGGCTGGCCGTGCGGTTCGGGTCGCAGGAGGCGCTCAGCGGCCTCGTCGTCACGCTGCACGAGTCCCACGTCGCCTGGGCGAGCTACGAGCGGGCGCTGTGAGCACGGCCCACGCGCGCGGCACGGTGCGGATCGTCGTCCCGGCCGGGTGCGGGGACCCGACCCGTCCCAGCGGCGGCAACGTCTACGACCGTCGGGTGGAGGCCGGGCTGACCGGCCTCGGCTGGGAGGTGCTCGGACTGGAGGCCCCCGGGACCTGGCCACAGCCGGGTCCGGCCGACCTCGAGTCGCTCGCGGGGCTCCTGGCCCGAATGCCCGACAGCGCCCTGGTGCTCGTGGACGGTCTGGTCGGCTCCGCCGCTGCCTGCGTGCTGCTCGCAGAGAACGATCGGTTGCGCCTCGTCCCCCTGGTGCACATGCCCCTCGACCACGAGCGCGAGGGAGCCCTGCTCACGGCCGTGACGTCAGTGGTCACCACCAGCGACTGGACGCGACGGTGGCTCGTGGAGCGCTACGGACTGGACGACCAGGCGCTCCACACCGCCGAGCCCGGCGTGGACCCGGCGGCCCCGGCTGCCGGCAGCCCCGGTGGCCGGTCGCTGCTGTGCGTGGCCGCGGTGACGCCGCCCAAGGGGCACGATGTGCTCCTGCGGGCGTTGGCCGACCTCACCGACCTGGAATGGCGCTGCACCCTGGTCGGCTCCCTCGAGCTGGCCCCCGACTTCGTCGACGCCCTCAGGCGGCTGACGCGCGATGCCGGGCTGGCCGACCGGGTCGACTTCGCCGGGACGCGGGGCCGCGACGACGTACGCGCGGCGTACGCGGACGCGGACGCCGTGGTGCTGGCCTCCCGGGCGGAGACCTACGGCATGGTCGTGACCGAGGCCCTCGCGCACGGCCTCCCGGTCGTCGCCGCGGCGGTCGGAGGGGTTCCCGAGGCCATGGGTCACGACGGTGACGGGGCGCGGCCGGGGTTGCTCGTGCGGCCCGGCGACCCGGCGTCGTTGGCCGGCGCGCTCCGTGACTGGCTCGAGGATCCCCGGCTGCGACGCCGCCTGCGACGGTCGGCAGCGCACCGGCGGTCCAGTTTGCCCGCGTGGTCGGACACTGCCTCACGGGTCGCCACGGTGTTGGAGGCCGCCCGATGAGACCCGAGGTCTGGCGCTGGCTGCGCCTGCTCGTCGGGGCGGCGATCCTCGCCGTGCTGGGGCTGCGGCTCGGATCGGCACCGTTCGTCGCGGGCTTGCTCGCCGCCAGCCCCGCGGCCCTCACGGTCGCTCTCGTCGTCACCGCCGGGACGACCTGGTGCTGCGCCCTGCGCTGGTCCCTGGTGGCCGGTCGGCTGGGCGCGCCGGTGCCGGTGGCACACGCCTACGTCGCGTGCTACCGCTCCCAGGTGATCAACGCGACCCTGCCGGGGGGCGTCGTCGGCGACGTGCAGCGCGGCGCCCAGCACGGGTGGCGAGCCGTGGTGTGGGAGCGGGGGCTCGGGCAGGCCGTCCAGGTAGCGCTCACCATCCTGGTGCTGCTGGTGCTCCCGTCGCCGTTCGCAGGACTAATGGGCCTCCTCGCGGCGGCCGCGGTCGTAGCGGCGGTGGTGGTCGGGGCGCTGGGTCGCCGTGACCTGCGCCGCCTGCTCACGCCTCGCGTCGCCGTCCCCGTCGTGCTGTTGTCGGCAGTCGCCGTGGCCGGCCACCTACTCGTCCTCGTGGTCGCGGCGCGGACCAGCGGTGTCCAGCTGCCCCTCACCTCGCTGCTCCCCGTCGGGGTACTCGTGCTCGGGGGCTCGGCCGTGCCCACGAACGTGGCCGGTTGGGGACCTCGCGAGGGGGTAGCCGTGTGGGCCTTCGCCGCCACCGGGGTGGGGGCCGACGCCGGACTGACGGTCTCCGTCGCGTACGGCGTGATGTCGCTGGTCGCCACGCTGCCCGGTCTCCTGGTGCTGGGTCGACGACGTCGTGACCCGTCCGTCCACGCGCTCCGGGAGCCGGCGGTGCTCCATGGCTGAGCGCCCGTACACGCTGCTGAGCTGCGGCATCTCGCTCGACGGCTACCTCGACGACGCGTCCGACCGTCGCCTGCTGCTCTCCAACGAGGCCGACTTCGATCGGGTGGACGAGGTCCGGGCCGGCAGTGACGCGATCCTGGTGGGCGCCGCCACCGTCCGCAACGACGACCCCCGACTGCTGGTGCGCGACGCACGGCGGGTGGCCCGTCGCCTGGCGGCCGGCCTCCCGACCCAGCCGATCAAGGTGACCGTGACCCAACGCGCCAAGCTCGACCCGGCGGCCCGGTTCTTCACGGTCGGCACCGGTCCCAAGCTGGTCTACTGCTCGCAGGACACGGTGGCCATGGCCGCCGAGCAGCTCGGGCACGTCTCCACCGTCATCGACGCCGGCGCTCCCGTCGAGATGCGCCGGGTGGCCGAGGACCTCTACGACCGCGGCGTGCGGCGGTTGATGGTCGAGGGCGGCGGCCAGGTGCACACCCAGTTCCTCAGCGCGGGGCTGGCTGACGAGCTCCAGCTCGTGGTGGCGCCGTTCTTCGTGGGACGGACCGAGGCGACGCGGTTCGTGGGGCCGGGCACCTACCCGTGCTCCCCGGACCGTCGCGCCGAGCTCGTCGAGACCCGGTCCATCGGCGACGTGGTGCTGCTCCGGTACGCCCTCTCGGACCGGTTCGGCGGCTGAGGTGGTCGCGCCACCGAGACGTGCGGACGGGCCGACGACCTCGCGACGAGGGTCCGGCCCGTCCGG
>JBDSLK010000185.1:0-14885 GCA_039916425.1 Nocardioides sp. | reverse complement strand
ACCTGGCGCGCGGCATGGACATCGACGACTTCGCGCCCAACCTGTCCTTCTTCTTCTCCAACGGCATGGACCCCGAGTACAGCGTCATCGGCCGGGTCGCCCGCCGGATCTGGGCCATCACGATGCGCGACAAGTACGGCGCGAGCGAGCGGTCGCAGAAGCTGAAGTACCACGTGCAGACCTCCGGCCGCTCCCTGCACGCGCAGGAGATGGACTTCAACGACATCCGCACCACGTTGCAGGCCCTGATCGCGATCTACGACAACGCCAACTCGCTGCACACCAACGCCTACGACGAAGCCGTCACCACCCCCGGTGAGGAGTCGGTACGCCGCGCGCTGGCGATCCAGATGATCATCAACCGCGAGTGGGGCCTGGCGATGAACGAGAACCCTCTCCAAGGGTCCTTCATCATCGACGAGCTGACCGACCTCGTCGAGGCCGCCGTGCTGGAGGAGTTCGACCGGATCAACGAGCGCGGCGGCGTGCTGGGGGCGATGGAGACCGGCTACCAGCGCGGCCGGATCCAGGACGAGTCGATGCTCTACGAGCACCGCAAGCACGACGGCTCCCTGCCGATCATCGGCGTCAACACCTTCCGCCGGCCCCACGCCGGAGGCGGCACCCCGGCGCACGTCGAGCTGGCGCGCGCCACCGAGACCGAGAAGGAGTCGCAGCTCTCGCGCACCCGTGCGTTCCAGCAGGACCACACCGATGAGGCCGCCGCGGCGCTCGTGCGGCTCAAGGAGGCGGCGGTGTCCGGCGACAACGTGTTCGGCGTGCTGATGGACGCCGCCCGGGTCTGCTCGCTCGGCCAGGTCACCGAGGCGTTCTTCGAAGTGGGCGGCCAGTACCGCCGCAACGTATGACCACCCACGACGACCTCGGTCACCCGCACCCTTCCCCGGCGGCTCCGCTGCGCAGGGTCGTCTCGCTCGTCCCGTCGATCACCGAGGCCCTGGCCTCGGTCGACCGCGCCGCGGTCGTGGGGGCGACCGACTGGTGCACCCACCCGGCCGACCTCGACGTGACCCGGGTACGCGGCACCAAGAACCCCGACCTGCGCGCCATCGCCGCGCTCGCGCCGGACCTGGTGGTGGCCAACAAGGAGGAGAACCGCGAGCTCGACGTACGCCGGCTGCGCGAGGCCGGCGTGGCGGTCTGGGTGACCGACATCGAGACCGTGCCGCAGGCATTGGCGTCGCTGGGCCGGCTCCTCGAGGAGGCCCTCGGCTGGCCGAGACCTGCGTGGCTCGACGAGGCGGAGCGGCTCTGGACCGGTCCGGTGCCGCGGGCCACCCGGACCGTCGTGGTGCCGGTGTGGCGCGACCCGTGGATGGTGGTGGGCGGCAACACCTTCACCAGCGACCTGGCACGCCGCCTGGGGTTGGCCAACGCCTACGCCGACACTGCCCTGAACCCCGATGGCTCCCGCTACCCCGCCGTCGACGTCGCCGACCTCGACGCAGCCGGGGCGGATGTCGTGCTGCTGCCCGACGAGCCCTACGTCTTCACCGCCGAGGACGGCCCGGAGTGCTTCACCCGGACACCGGTCGAGCTGGTCAGCGGGCGGCTGCTCACCTGGTACGGCCCGTCACTGGTCGAGGCCCACCGCACCTTGGCGCGCTGACCCCGCGCAGCCGTCACCGTCCGCGGGGTACGACTCGCTCAGCCACGTGGCGTGACGGCGTCCTGGTGGCGCGCTGGTTCTGGCCGCGCGCACCTGGGTCACAGCCGCCTCAGCTCAGCTGGTGCGGCTCCACGGAGCGCTTGTCGCCGCCGCCGCTGCGCGAGCCCCCCGAGGTCGGCACCCGGCTGGCGTCGCTCGGCAGCGGCTGCCCGGGCTCCCGCACGGCGGCACGGTCGAGGCGCACGATCACCGACTTGAAGGTCGGCTGGTTGCTGCCGACGGCGGTCGACTCGAGAGGCACGAGCGGGTTGGTCTCCGGGTAGTACGCCGCGATGCAGCCCCGTGGCTGGTCGTAGGCGACCAGACGGAACGCCGGCACCTGGCGCTCGGTGCCGTCCTGCCACTCGCTGGTGATGTCGACAAGGTCACCGTCCTCGAAGCCGAACGCCGCGATGTCGTCGCGGTGCATCAGCACCACCCGACGGCCTCCCTTGATGCCGCGGTAGCGGTCGTCCAGGCCGTAGATCGTGGTGTTGAACTGGTCGTGCGAGCGCATCGTCTGCAGCAGCAGCCGACCCTCGGGCACGTGCAGCACCTCGACCGGGCTGGTCGTGAAGAGCGCCTTCCCCTCGTCGTTGGGGAAGGTGCGGGTGTCGCGGGGCGGGTGCGGCAGCACGAAGCCGCCGGGCTGCGACGCCTTCTCGTCGTACGCCGCGCAGTCGGGCACTACCCGGCCGATCGAGCGCCGGATCTCGGCGTAGTCGGCGCGGAAGTCGGCCCACGGCACGGCGTGGTCGGTGCCGAGGGTGGCCTCGGCCAGGGAGCAGACGATGTCGACCTCCGAGCGCAGGTGCTCCGAGGCCGGCTTGAGCGGCCCGTGCGAGACGTGCACCGACGACATGGAGTCCTCGACCGACACCCGCTGCACGCGGCCGCCGGTCAGGTCCTTCTCGCTGCGGCCCAACGCCGGCAGGATCAGCGCCTCCCGCCCGTGCACGACGTGGGAGCGGTTGAGCTTGGTCGACACGTGCACGGTCAGGTCCGCGCGCCGCATCGCCTCCTCGGTCACCGCGGTGTCGGGCGCGGCGGAGACGAAGTTCCCGCCCAGGCCGACGAAGACCCTGGCGACGCCGTCGCGCAGCGCCTTGATCGCGGCCACCGAGTCCAGGCCGTGCTCGCGCGGCGGCTCGAAGCCGAACTCGTCGCGGATGGCGTCGAGGAAGTGGTCGGGGACCTGCTCCCAGATGCCCATCGTGCGGTCGCCCTGCACGTTGGAGTGCCCGCGCACCGGGCAGAGGCCCGCGCCCGGCTTGCCGATGTTGCCCTGGAGCAGGGCCAGGTTGACGATCTCCTTGACGGTCGCGACCGCGTTGCGGTGCTGGGTGATGCCCATCGCCCAGCAGATCACGGAGCTGTCGGAGTCGGCGAACATCCGGGCCGCCTCGTCGATCTCGTCCCGGGTCAGACCGGTCGCCGCCGCGACCACGTCCTGGTCGAGGTCGGCGAGGGCTGCGGCGTACTCGTCGAAGCCGGTGGTGTGGAGCTCGATGAAGTCCCGGTCGAGGGCGTCCCACTCCAGGAGCCGGGCGCCGATCGCCTGGAGCAGCGCCAGGTCGCCGTTGCTGCGCACCTGGAGGTAGAGGTCGGCGAGCCCGGTGCCCGGGCCCACCACGCCGCGCGCGTTCTGGGGGTTCTTGAACCGCATCAGCCCCGCCTCCTTGAGCGGGTTGACGGCGATGATCTTGGTGCCGTTCTGCTTGGCCTCCTCCAGCGCGGTCAACATCCGCGGGTGGTTGGTGCCGGGGTTCTGGCCCATGATCACGATGAGCTTGGCGTGGTGGATGTCGTCGAGGGTGACCGACCCCTTGCCGATGCCGATCGCCTCGGCGAGCGCCACCGAGGTCGACTCGTGGCACATGTTGGAGCAGTCCGGCAGGTTGTTGGTGCCATAGGAGCGGGCGAAGAGCTGGTAGGCGTACGCCGCTTCGTTGGAGACCTTGCCGGAGGTGTAGAACACCGCCTGGTCCGGGGAGTCCAGGTCATTGAGGTGCCGGCCCATCAGGGCGAACGCGTCCGTCCAGTCGATCGGCTCGTAGTGCGTGCCGCCGGCGCGCAGCACCATCGGCTCGAGGATCCGGCCCTGCCGGTTGAGCCAGTAGTCAGTGCGCTCGGCCAGGGCCGCCACCGGGTTCGCGGCGAAGAACTCCCGGTCGATGGTGTCCTTGGTGGCCTCGTCCATCACGGCCTTCGCGCCGTTCTCGCAGAACTCCGCGTGGTGGCGGTGCTCCGGCGAGGGGTCGGGCCAGGCGCAGCCCTGGCAATCGAAGCCGTCGACCTGGTTGAGCTTGGTGAGGGTGCGCGCCGTGCGCACCGGCCCCATCTCCTGGAGGGCCCGGCTCAGTGCCACCGCGACCGCGGTGACCCCGGCCGCCGCGTGGTCGGGGCTGCCGACCTCGAGGTCGGCCTCGTCGATCTCGTGCTCTCGCCCTCGTCGTCCCATGACTCCTCTTCCTACGTCGTCGGGTCCCGTGCTCCGCCAGGAGGCGCGTACCCGTTCGGGCCGTCGGGCAGTCTGCCCGCGGTTGGTGCTGGTGGGTGTCAGCGTCGCGCGGTGCGGACCAGGACGCCGATCTTGTCGATGCGGTGCTCGGGGTTGCTGAACTCGTCGGACCAGTAGTTGCCCACGGCGTGGTCCTCGGGCGTCGCGCAGGTCGAGAGGGTGATCATGGCCCGGGTGGGCTCCTGGCCCGGTCGGCCCGGGACGGCCGCGCGCTGCTCGGCGAGCGACCGTGGCGACCTGAACGACGTACGCCGGGTCGCGGTGATCTCGTAGACGTAGCGGTGGCGGGCCGTCTCGACGACGACCCGCTCCCCCATCTCCAGGGCGGGCAGGCGCTCGAAGGCGCGGGTGGACGATGTCCGGTGGGCGGTGACCTGGTAGTTGCCCACACCGCCCGGGCCGACCCCACCGCGCGGCCCGAACGGGCTTGCCGCCACGCCACCGTCCTGGATCTCGGTGCCGGGCGCGTCGTCGGTGTGGCCGCGGTAGGGCACCACCCGCAGCCCGGAGATCCCGAGCACCGGGATGCCCAGGTCTGCCATCTGCGGCCGGCCGTCGCTCGTCGGCGGTCCGGCCCGCTGCAGCGGCTCCGGGGCCCGCCCCAGCGCCTGGGCGCGCGGCGACGGTGACGTCTCGACGGACTCGGCGGTGGGGGACGCAGCCGGCGCGCGGTCGGCTCGCGGCGGCGCCGTGGAGCAGCCCACCAGCCCACCGATCGCCACCAGGAGCAGGGAGACCAGGCGGAGGACGAGCATGGCATCGACCCTACGTCGGCCCCCGACACGCGCCCCGCGTCCCCCGCTCGGAGGGCCGGCCGGGATAGGAAGGAGTCGGCCCCGCGGAGTATGAGCCTGCGGGGCCAGAACTTTGCCCGGGCTACCGGTTGCCGGGCCCGCAGCCGGATGGCGCACCTGTGCCCGAGAGCAAGGCGCCAACAAGGTGAAGGCCCACCAAGTATGAGTTGGTGGGCCTTCGGCGTCTTCGGGGCCGAAGCCCTTCCGACACCTCAGTTCTACCCCTCGGCGGCCGCGTCCGGCAAGGGACCTAGGTCCCTGATCTCGCCACCACCGGCGTGTCGTCACGACACGCCGCAGCCATCGGCCGTGGGTCAGGCGCCGGCGTACTCGTCGATCTCGGCCAGCACGCGCACCTGCACGTCGTCGGGCGCGAAGGACGCGCGGACCGCGGCTCGGGCCAGCTCGGCGACCCCTGCCGCGTCGAGCTCGAGCAGCTGCGCGGCGATCTCGTACTCCCGGTTGAGGGTGGTGCCGAACATCGGGGGGTCGTCGGAGTTGATGGTGACGGACACGCCGGCGTCCACGAACGCTCGCAGCGGGTGCTCCTCCAGCGAGGGGACCGCCCGGGTGGCGACGTTGGACGACGGGCAGACCTCGAGGGGGACGCCGGTCTCGGCGAGGTGCGCGAGGAGGGCAGGGTCCTGCACGGAGGAGGTCCCGTGGCCGATGCGCTCGGCGCCGAGCAGCCGGAGGGCGTCCCAGACCGTCTGCGGCCCGGTGGTCTCACCGGCGTGCGGCACGCTGTGCAGGCCGGCGGCGCGGGCTGCGGTGAAGTGCGGCTCGAACTGCGGGCGGGAGACCCCGATCTCGGGACCGCCGAGGCCGAAGCCGACCAGACCGTCGGTGGGATGGTCGAGCGCGTAGCGCAGCGTCGCGTCGGCGGCCGGCAGGCCGGACTCCCCGGGGATGTCATAGATCCAGCGCAGGACCAGGCCGAGGTCGCGCTCGGCCGCGACACGCGCGTCCTCGATGGCCTCCGAGTAGGCCTCGATCGGCATCCCGAGGTCCGGCGCGTCGGGACGAACCGAGGTGTACGGCGTGCAGGTCAGCTCGGCGTACCGGATGCCCTGCACCTGCGCCATCTCGCGAGCGACCTCGTAGGTGAGCAGCCGGACGTCCTCCGGGGTCTTCACCAGGGCCACGACCGCGAGGTAGACCTCGACGAAGTGGGAGAAGTCGCGGAACGCGAAGAACTCCTTCAGCGCCTCCTCGTCCTCGGGCACGGTGCCCGGGTGGCGGGCGGCCAGCTCGGCGACGATGCGGGGCGAGGCGGATCCGACCTGGTGGACGTGCAGCTCGGCCTTGGGCAGGCCGGCGATGAAGGACTCGAGGCTCATCCGACCGAGTGTGGTGGGTCGAGCCCTCCGCCGCCAAAGCGCCGAGCCCAGCTCAGCCCACGGCCGCCAGCACCGCGTCGATGGCGTCCTGGGTGGTGCCCTGGACCCGCTCCCCATCAGGCAGCTTCTGCAAGCCTGGTCCACCCAGACTCCGCCGGTCACCGGGTGAGGGTGCCGGACCACGCGACGTACGACTCCCTCACCCGACCGACCGTAGGGGCGCATACCGAGTCGTTTCCGAGAATCGGAGGGGGTCGGGACCTTGGTCCAGGAGCGTGAGTAGGGTAACTCCCGATGAATGACCGACTGGTGTGGATCGACTGCGAGATGACCGGCCTCGACCTTGCGGCGGACGCGCTGGTCGAGGTGGCGGCGCTGGTCACCGACTTCGACCTCAACGTGCTCGGCGATGGCGTCGACATCCTGGTGAAGCCACCGCCCGAGGCGCTCGAGCAGATGGGCGACTTCGTGCGCAACATGCACGAGACCTCAGGGCTGCTCGACGCGCTCGACCGTGGGGTCTCGCTCCTGGAGGCCGAAGCCGAGGTGCTCGCCTACGTCAAGGCGCAGTGCGGGCAGCAGGCGCGCCCGCCGCTGGCCGGCAACACGGTCGCGACAGACCGCTCCTTCCTCGCCCGGGACATGCCGACCCTGGAGTCGTTCCTGCACTACCGGATCGTGGACGTCTCCTCGATCAAGGAGCTGGCCCGGCGCTGGTTCCCCAAGGCCTATTTCCAGGCACCGGCAAAGCGCGGCAACCACCGGGCCCTCGCCGACATCCAGGAGAGCATCGAGGAGCTGCGCTACTACCGGGAGACGGTCTTCGTCGCACCCCCGGGGCCCGACAGCGACGCGGCCCGCGAGGCCGCCCGCAAGCACGGCGGGACACTCACCGGTCTGCGTGACGAGCCCGATTCCCAGCCCGAGGCCGACAAGCCTTAGACTCCTCTCCGGACTCGATGCCCCGGGCGTCGGGTTCGTCTTGGTGGGTATAGCTCAGCCAGGTAGAGCGCCGCGTTGTGGTCGCGGATGTCGCGGGTTCAAGTCCCGTTACTCACCCCAAGGCCCCACCCGTGGAGACGCGGGTGGGGCGTTCTTGTCGATGGACCCGTTCCCGAGCAGCAGGGCTCTGTCGACCTGGGCCGCGACCGGGGGCGGACTCGGCGCCATAGGGTCGAAACTGACGCCCAGCGCACCCGATTGCCCCGCGGGGTGGCCCCCTGTGGATCAGTGCGTGGTGGATCAGTGCGTGCCGGGGACGTGACCGAAACGGCCCTTCTGGAAGTCCTCGTAGGCGGCGAGCACCTCGGCCTTGGTGTTCATCACGAACGGCCCGGCCCAGGCCAGCGGCTCACGGATCGGCCGGCCACCGACCACGACCACGTCGAGCCGGGGCGAGCGGCTGTCCTGGCTGCCGTCGGCCCGGACGCTCAGGTAGTCACCGGCGCCCATCACCGCGGCCTGCCCCGTGCGCAGCGGCCGCGCGTCGGTGCCGACTGTGCCCGAGCCGGCGAGCACGTAGACCAGGGCGTTGTAGTCGACGGTCCAGGGCAACTCGAGCCGGGCGCCGGGCTCGATGGTCGCGTGCACCAGCGCCATCGGCGTGTACGTCGAGCCCGGGCCGGCGTGCCCGTCGACGGTGCCGGCGATGACACGCACCAGGGCCCCTGCGTCGGGGGAGGTCAACAGCGCCACCTCGCCGGAGCGGATGTCTTGGTACCTCGGGTCGTTCATCTTGGCGTCGCGGGGCAGGTTGACCCAGAGCTGGATGCCGTGGAAGAGCCCGCCGGACTGCACCAGCCACTCCGGCGGAGCCTCGATGTGCAACAGCCCGGACCCAGCGGTCATCCACTGCGTGTCACCGTTGGTGATCGTGCCGCCACCACCGTGGCTGTCCTGGTGGTCGAAGACGCCGTCGATGATGTAGGTGACGGTCTCGAAGCCGCGGTGCGGGTGCCACGAGGTGCCCTTGGGCTCGCCGGGCGCGTACTCCACCTCGCCCATCTGGTCCATCATGATGAACGGGTCGAGGTGGGCCAGGTCGATGCCGGCGAAGGCGCGGCGGACGGGAAAGCCCTCCCCCTCGAAGCCCTGCGGCGCGGTCGTCACCTCCCAGACCGGACGAGGCTGGTCGCCCAGTCCCGGTGCTCTCAGGCGCGGCAGCACGGTCAGGTCGTCCACGGTGATCGCGGGCATCATCGTCTCCTCATTTTCGGTGGCACCCGTCCCAACGATAGTTGAATATTGAATATTCCGGCGTCGGTGGCGTCCAACCCGCCCCGTTCCCTCCGACGACTACGTTATGCCGATGCGAGCCGAGCGGGAACGGTACGACGTCGTGGTCGTTGGCGGCGGGCACAACGGGCTCGTCTCCGCCGCCTACCTGGCCCGCTCCGGGCTCTCCGTGCTGCTCCTGGAGCGGCTCCCGCACGTGGGCGGGGCCGCCGTCTCGTCTCAGCTCTTCCCCGGCCAGCCCGCCCGCCTCTCGCGCTACTCCTACCTGGTCTCCCTGTCCCGGACCGGATCGCCTCGGAGCTCGACCTCGGTCTCACGCTCGCGTCGCGCCCGACGTCGTCGTACACCCCTTACCTCCGCGACGGAGAGCACCGTGGCCTGCTCGTCGAGCGCCCCGAGGGCGAGGCAACCCGTCGGTCGTTCGCCGAGCTCACCGGCGGCGAGGAGGAGTACGCCGCGTGGCAGGCCTTCCACGGCGACGCTGCGGCGCTGGCGGCCGCCGTCGCCCCCACTCTCACCGGCCCGCTGCCCACCGAGCGGGACGTCGAGACCCTGGTCGACCCGCGGGTCTGGGAGGACCTTGTCCGTACCCCGCTGGGGACCACCCTGGCCCGGCGGTTCAGCCACGACCTGGTGCGCGGCGTGGTCGCCACCGACGGCCTGATCGGCTGCTTCGCCTCGATCCACGACGCGTCACTGACGCCCAACAAGGCGTTCCTCCACCACGTGGTCGGCAACGGCACGGGCGAGTGGCGGGTGCCCGTGGGGGGCATGGGCGCGGTGACCGCGGCCCTCCTGCGCGCCGCGACCGGGGCCGGGGCCGAGGTGCTCACCGCGGCGGGAGTCAGCGCCGTCGTGGCCGACGACGACGGAGCCGAGGTCACCTGGCACGACGACGACGGCGCCCACACCGTCGCCTGCCGCTTCGTCCTCGCCGGCGTCGCCCCGTGGGTGCTCTCGATCCTGCTCGGCAACCCCGACGATCCGGTCGCCAAGCCGGTCGGCTCGCAGCTGAAGATCAACATGCTGCTCAACCGCCTGCCGCGGCTCAGGTCGGGCGTCGACCCTCCGAGCGCGTTCGCCGGCACCCTGCACGTCGGGCAGTCCCTGCCGGAGCTCGAGCGCGCCTACCGAGCCGCCGCGGAGGGCCGACTGCCCGATCCGTTGCCCGGGGAGGTCTACTGCCACTCCCTGACCGACCCCAGCGTGCTCGGGCCGATCGCGGGCTCGGGGGCGCAGACGCTGACGTACTTCGGGCTGATGACGCCGCCGGCCGTGTTCGAGGCCGACCCGAGCGGATCCAAGGCACGCGCCGTGGAGCTGGCTCTCGCCGCGATCGACGCACATCTCGAGGAGCCCCTGGCCTCCTGCCTGGCACGCGACGCCAACGGCGAGCCGTGCCTGGAGGCACTGACGCCGCAGGAGATCGAGGCACAGCTCGCGATGCCCGGTGGCCACATCTACCACGGCGACCCCGCGTGGCCGTGGGCCGCCAACCGCGCCCGTCTCGACACCCCGGCCAGGCAGTGGGGGGTGCAGACAGATGTGTCGTCGGTGCTGCTGTGCGGCTCCGGCGCCCGCCGCGGTGGCGGCGTGTCCGGCATCCCAGGACACAACGCCGCCCAGGCCGTGCTGGCCCTGCGCTGACCCTGACGATTTCGACCGGCGCGACCCCGCTGGTAGTGTTCACGTCGCTTCACCACACGCGCCATTAGCTCAATTGGCAGAGCAGCTGACTCTTAATCAGCGGGTTCGCGGTTCGAGTCCGCGATGGCGTACCGAACACCGAGGTCAGCGGCCATTTCAGGCTTCTGGCCTCGGCGCCATTTCGGCCGCATCCATCCTTTTGCCATGCTTTTCACCGTTCGGGCGTCGTGTCGCGTAATGCATGGTCCAGGGCGCGGGCGGCCTGGTCGTCAACGGCGTGCCGACCCAGGTAGACGTCTTGGGTCATCGAGGGGCGGGCGTGACCGAGCTGGTCGGCGATGAGGCGGGCGGACAGTGAGGCCTGGTCGAGGATGGTGGCTGCGGTCTTGCGGAAGGTGTGTGAGGTGACCCAGGCCAGTTCCCCGTCGCCGCGGGCTTCGCGGATCTCGCGGCTCACGTTGCTGGGGTCACGGAAGCCTCCCCGTAGGTCGGGGAAGACGGGCTGGTCCAACCGGGCACCGGTCAGGAAGCGCCTGCGGAGGACGGCCACCGCACTCAGCGGAAGCCCCAGTACCCGCTCCCCAGTGCGGGTCTTGGTGGATTTGCGGAGCAAGCCTTCGCCCTTGACCCGGATCAGCGTGCTGGTGATCGACACCGTGCCGTTCTCGAGGTCGACGTCGGACCAGACCAATGCCAGAGCCTCGCCGATGCGGGCACCGGTCGCGAGCATGAGGAACACCAGGTCCGGCAGGTCCCGGCGCCTCGCCGCCTCGTCGGACCGGAGTTTCTCCACGAGGGCAATGCGTTCGGTGGCGGTCAGGGCGCGTGGCTGATTGGCGGGCCGGGATTCGATGTTCTGGACCTCGCGGACGGGGTTGACCGACACTGCTCCCTGGCGGACGGCGGTGCTCATCACCCCGGAGATCACCGTGCGGCACGACTTCGCGCTGGCGCCACTGATAGAGCGCCTGATCCCGGCGAGCACCCTGTCCACGAGCGGTGTCGTGACCTCGGCCAGGCGAAGCTCGGCCATCGCCGGGAGCACGTGGTTACGCAGTTGGCGGCGGTAGGTCTCGAGCGTGCCAGGAGAGCGCCGGCCCTGTTCGACAAGAGTGTTCAATGACTCGAGCCAGATCTCGGCCGCCTCGGCGAACTTCGTCATCGCGGTGAGCCCACCGCGGGGTCCGGCGAAGCCACGGTCCTGTAGCTGCCGGCGGAGCCGTTGCTCGGCAGCTGTCTTCGTCCGACCGCTGGCTTCGACCTGACGCGTCCGGCCGTCGAAGTCGCGGTACTTCGCGATCGCACGGAAGCGAGTCAATCTCCCCCCGGAGCGGGTGTCGGGGAACGTCCGGATGAGTCCCCAGCCTCCGAGCGGCAGCGGCGAGCGAGCCATGACTCAGTTCGACCCCGCGAGGACGTGCGCGTCGATCCACTCGCGCACCTCGCCCGGGCGGTAGCGGACCTGATTGCCGAGCCGGTAGCTGGGCGGGCCGTATCCCTTGCACCGCCACCCGTACAGGGTCTGCTTCGACATCAACAAGTATGCGGCGGCCTCCTCGATCGTCCAGAGCGGTTCGAACCGGCTGGGGATGTCCTCGGTCATGTCTCCTCCATCGTCGTCAGTCTGCTTTCTCAAGAGAAGCGCCCGCATATCCAGCAATTGGGACGCGAACCAGGAATCGACCCAGAGAACGCCACCGCAGCGCAGCGGGGCCGACTCGGCTTGGACAGGTCGGCACGGGTAAAGGGCATCCAACTTCGAACCCAGCGAAGAGGGACTGTCCGGCCGGAGCTCGCACGAACCGACCCGCTGGGCCCCGTCGATCCCGCAACCCTGCGTGCGATGGCTGCGCCCCTGATCCACGGGCAGGGAAGGGGGCCCATGACGGAGCTCGTGTCGCGGCTCGGCGGCCCGTCGTGAGTGAAGACGACCGGCTTTGCCGCCCCCATGGACAGGTGCTTTCACCGCTGCTGGTCTTGGTGGATCCCGTTGCTGACCAGGTGTGCTGTGGCGTTGTGTGCGGCGTCAAGGTGCTGGCGGGCGTCCGCCAGGAAACAGCCGGCCTCGTCCAGGTGGAGCCGAGCCACGTCGACAACTGGGGCAGCGTCGGCCTCCTCGACCATCGGGTCCTTGGTAAGCGTCTGGTTCGCGAGGGCCCGCGTCAGAGTGCCCGCGAGTTGCGACAGCGCCTGCGGGAGCGCACCAACCAGCGCGGTGAGATCAGAGATTTGGCGGGAGGTGTCGGCTGGAATCTGGTCGGCTTCCCTGGAGGCATGGTTGAATTTCCGGATCTCTGCCAACGCTGAGCCGGCCGCGTTGAAGCAAGGCAGCCGTCGTTCTGCTGAATCCTCATGGTTCCTACCCGTCTCGCATGAGTTCGACCCGGCTGGGCCCTTCTGCCCAACTCTGGGCGCACCTCCCCACATCGGTTGCTCGGCACGGCCCGTGCTGTGGAGAACTCGCTAGCCGCTCCTCCTGTGGACGATCTCTGGCAGGGTTGATGAATCGGGCGCGGCGGCGCCGTCACGGGACCGAAAACGCCTCGACGGTCCTTCTACACCCCCACGACCCTGCGTGTCGGGCGTCCGAAGCAAGCAAGTTGTCCGCCACTCACCGCGGGCCTGCTAACTTTTGCGTGCTTGAGTCCGAGAGCCGGCCGGCCAGCCCTACGTGACCTGAGGGTGGTCCTGGTCGCGAATCAGCCATTCCCCCATGCCGGGGGTGATGAAGTGGAGTGCGCCGTCGGCGCCTGCGTAGAGGGTGCCCTTCTTGATCAATCTCTCGCGTAGGTAGGACACCGCGGGCGTGCTGAGGCCCAGGTGCTCGGCGACCGCTCCCCCCGTGGGTGTCCGGCTTCTGGCCACCTCGGACACCGCACGCAGGTATCCGCGCTCACGGTCGCTGGCGTCTTCCCAGCGGCTGGTGAAAAGCTGGTCGAGGTCCGCCTCGATCCGGGGCCGGGCCCGGCGCACGTGATCCACGGTTATCGTCTCGGCCCCGGACGAAGCCCGCCAGGCGTAGTGCCCGGCCACCTGGATCGCATAGGGGTAGCCACCGCACATCCCCAGCAGCTCGGTGGCCGCTCGCGGTGTCATCGGCCGTCCGGCTTGGTCGGCCGGAACGGTGAGGGCCTTGGCGGCGTCGGGGGGACCCAGCATGCCCAGGTCGTGCCACTCGGCCCGCTCCAAGTAGGTCGGCATCTTCCGCTTGCCGCGGTTGCTCCTCAGCGACGGCAGCCCGGCCGCGACCACCACCAGCGGCCAGTCGTCGGGTACGTGCTCCTGAAGCACCGCCGCCAACACCCCCAGATCCGCCGGGGCGGCGGTGTGCAGCTCGTCGAGGGTGACCACGACGCCGGCGTCCCGGGCGATCGCGACCCCCATGGCATGCCGCAAGGTGAGGTCGAGCTGCTCGGCCGAGGTCTGGGACTCGGTCACAGTCTCCAGGTTGATCTCGCCGCCGACACCGAAGGCGCCCGCCTTGATCCGACCGCCCGTGACACGCGCCCGACGTCGCGGTCCCCCCGACAGCGGGGCCTCTCCCTCGAGCAACTGCGCGGCCTCGGTAAGCCGGGTGACAAGGTCGCGCAGGAAGTTGCCCGGCTTCACCTCCACATGGACCGTCGGCCAGGCCAGCTGTCGCCCGGCCAGCTCCGCGATCTCCCCCAGCGTGACGGTCTTTCCCACCCCGCGGGGACCCACCAAGACGACCGGCCGGGGGGTGCGGTGATCGTAGGCCGCCACCTCTAGCGCCTCCGTCACGTCCTCGAGCAAGCCCTCGCGACCGGCCAGCACCGCCGGGGGTTGATTGAACCCCGGGTGGTACGGATTGGGCCTACGCGACACCATCGCAGACCCTCCCTGGTCATCCCTGTTTGCACCACTGTGCACACTATAGCAAGTTTAGCACCAGAGGAGGGTTATAGATTCTTATAGTTGCTTGCTGTGCTTCACCGTGGGTGGTGGTCCCCCCGATCGCAAGCTGCCCGTCCCGGGGGGCGGACAGAGTCGCTGCTGTGGGCTTGACTGGTCGGTGATCCTTCACCTTTCCGCAGGTTTCGTAACGCGAGCGCGGGTATCCTTTGGACCTAACCACCACGACTCGCCCGTCCGCTCCCCCGCGGCGGGGCGGGCCTGTTTCTGAGCCTCACGTGAAAGTCGTGTGAGGCGGCGTCATAATCAGGCCCTTCGAGCGTCTCTCCTGCAGCGGCCCGCTCAGACTCTGTGTTCTGGGGGGACTTTCGGCCGCTCGGGCCAGGGGAAATCCGGGGGGATTCCTCCGGCTCGCCCACCTCCTCGGGACCGAACGGACAAACCGCCCGCGATCTCGGGTCCGCGGGCGGTTCGCTCCCAGCATGACAGACAGGACCTGAACGGGCATCAATCGGTTGTGGGCCGTGCACGCGTTGCCCGAGCTTCCCCACCCAGGGGGTTTGCATGTTGAAACCCTTAAGGGTGAGGACCAAACTTCGGCCGTGCCCCGGCTGACTCAGCTCAGGGCTGGCACACTCAAACGCTGGTGTGCGCTCACTGGCCGACAGTTGAGTCGCCCGGGTTTCTACGTGCGGTCGCGGTGCTTTGGTGCCGGCAGCGGCCAGATCCCGTCCGAGACGCTCGGATAGTCCCGGACGGGATCGTCCCCTGGATCGATGCGGATGGCTGGCGCCCGAGGTGCGAGA
>JBDSLK010000184.1:0-5043 GCA_039916425.1 Nocardioides sp. | reverse complement strand
AGAGCGTGTTGACCGTCGGCGCGATCTCCAGCGGATCCCCTGGCCACCTGACGATGGCCAGGCTGACGCCGAGCTCGTTGAAGCTGAGCACCGCCATGAGGGCTACGAGAGCGACCGCGAACGTGCCGAACTCCGAGGGGCCTAGCACCCGCGCGAGCACGACGCCGATCGCCAGCGTGCCGAGCCGGGTCAGGGCTGTGTTGAGGAAGCTCCAGCCCAATGCACCGGCTGCCAGATCGGCCAACCTCCGGTCACGGTCGCCGGGAGGTCCGGCGTTCACTCCGGTCGCCCTTCGATGATGTCTCTCATCCTCGTGGTGACGATCTCCTGCTGGTCCTCTCTCAGGTGCGGGAACATCGGCAGGCTCAGGATCTCCCTCGCGGCCCGCTCTGCCACCGGGAACGAACCCGGCCCGAGCCCGAGGTGACGGTAGGCACCGGTGAGGTGGACCGGCGTCGGGTAGTGGATCCCGGCACCGATGCCGTGGGACGCCAGCTGCGACAGCACTGCATCCCGATCGCTGACGCGGACCACGTAGAGGTGCCAGACGTGGCGGTTCCCGGGCGCGGACGCTGGCGTTCGGAGGCCCGGGACGTCCCGGAGGAGCTCGGCGTAGCGCTCAGCGAGCGAGCGCCTCAGCTCGTTCCACTTCTCCAGCCTGCTCAGCTTGGCCCGCAGGTAGACCGCCTGGACTGTGTCGAGGCGGGAGTTCATGCCGACGACGTCGTGGACGTACTTCGTTGCCGAGCCGTGCGCGGCCAGCAGCCGCACCGACTCCGCGATCCCCTCGTCGTCGGTAGTGACGGCGCCCGCGTCCCCCGCGGCCCCGAGGTTCTTGCCGGGGTAGAAGCTGGTCGCAGCCACCCGGCCAAGACCCCCGGCCGGGCGACCATGCCGACGGGCGCCCTGGGACTGGGCTGCGTCCTCCACGACCGGGATGCCAGCCTGGTGGGTCAGCGACACCAGCTCCTCGACGAAGGCCGGCTGCCCGAACAGATGCACGGGCACCACGGCTTGGGTCCGAGGCGTGATGGCAGCCTCCACACGCGCCGGGTCGATGAGAAGGTGCTTGTCGTCCACGTCGACGCACACCGGCCGGGCGCCGATCCGGGACACGGCCTCGGCGGTCGCGACGAAGGTGTTGGCGGGGATGATCACCTCTCCCCCCGGGCTGACCCCGACCGAGCGCAGGGCCAGCTCCAGCGCGTCTGTGCCATTGGCTACACCCACGCAGTGCCGCGTCTCGACGTAGCTTGCGTACTCTTCCTCGAAGAGAGAGACCTCGGTCCCCCCCACGAACGCCGTGCGGTCGAAGACGCTCTCGATACCGGCGCGAACCTCGTCGGCGATCTCGGCATGCTGGCTGGCCAGGTCGACCAGAGGGATCATCACGGCTCGGCCACCTCCGCCAGCCGGATGACCGGCGAGGCCGGAACGCCTACCCACGTCTCCGAGGGCGGCAGGGACCGCAGCAGGGCCGCTCCCATCCCGAGGGTGGCGTCGCGGCCGACCACGAGCCGCTCACGCACCGAGGAGCTCATGCCGAGGTACGCCGCCTCGCCGACGTGCACGTTGCCACCGAGCGTGACGCCTGCACAGACGGTGGCGAAGTCCTCGAGGACGACGTCGTGGGTGAGCGTCGCGTGCGGCATCACGACCACGTGGGACCCGACCGTCACCTGGGTGGTCATGACAACCCCCTCGAGCAGGATGCTGCCGACTCCCACCGTGCAGCCCGTCGGCACGAGGACCCTCGGGTGGACCACGGACACGAACCGGGCCGGGTCCACGCCGAGGTCGACGAGGCGCGCGACGATGACTCGGCGGGCGCGGCCGTGACCCGCGCACACCACGAGACTGTGATCGTCGTACTCCCTCACCAGGTCGAGCCCGCCGACGATCGGCTCGCCGTCGATCTCTCGGCCCCAACGGGCCGGATCGTCGTCCACGACCCGGATCCGCTCGAACGTGCCCATCATCCGAACCACCTGCAGCACCTCACGCGCCAGCCCGCTGGCGGCGACCAGCATCAGCCGCCTCATCGGCCCGGGTCCCTGAGGACCTCGACGACCCGCTGCTGGTCGGACTCCGACAGCTCGTGGAAGAGCGGCAGGATCAGCGTGTGGTCGGTCAGTCGCGCGGTGACCGGGAGGCGAACGTCCCCACCGTCGCCCTCGGCGTACGCCGGCTGCCGGTGGCAGGCCATGATGCCGCGGCGGGCGGAGATGTCGGCTCGGGCCAGGTGCTCCAGAAGTCCGTCACGGTCCGTGGGGTAGTCCGCCATCACCTCGACCCAGAAGCTCTGGAAGTTGCCGGTGCCCCACTCCGGGTCCGCGACGCAGCGGAGCCCCGGGATGTCGGCGACGACCTTCGCGTAGGCCGCAGCGAGGGCTCGGCGCCGGGCTACCGCCTCCGGTAGCCGGCGGAGCTGCACGATCCCCACCGCGGCTTGCAGGTCAGTCATCCGGAAGTTGAACCCGACCTCGGTGAAGCGCTCCTCCGGCGCCAGCACCTGGGTATGACGGTCGGCGGCCGACACGTCCATCGCGTGCTCCCGCAGGGTGCGCACGCGAGCCGCCCAGTCGGCGCGCGACGTCGTCACCATGCCACCCTCACCGGTGGTGAGGATCTTGCGCGGGTGGAACGACCAGGCCGCGATCTCGGCGCCGGCACCGACCGGACGCCCGCGGTAGGTCGAGCCGGCCCCGCAGGCGGCGTCCTCGACCACGACGATGCCCCGCGGGTCGCACACCGCTCGGAGGGCGACGAGGTCCACGGGCACGCCGCCCTGGTCCACGGCGACCACCGCCCGCGTCCGGTCGGTGATCGCCGCGGCGATCGTGGCGTCGGTCAGGTTGCCGGTGAGCGGGTCCACATCGGCGAAGACGGGGCGGGCACCCACGTAGACAGCCGCGTTCGCGGTGGCAATGAAGGAGAACGACGGCACGACGACCTCGTCACCGGGCCCGACGCCGGCCACCAGCAGGGCCAGGTGGAGCCCCGTCGTGCAGGAGGACACGGCGACGGCGTGGTCGGCCTCCATGGCTGCGGCGAACGCCGTCTCGAACTCGGCGACGCGAGGACCCTGGGCCACCCAGCCGGACGCGATGACGTCGGCCAGGGCCGCGCTCTCCTCCTCGCCCAGCCAGGGCCGCATCACATGCAGCCTGCTCATGAGACGGCCACCCGCTCCACGGCCACCCCGAGCACTCGAGTCTCGTCCATCGTCGTGCCTCCCCCCGCGATGTTCGTGTGCTGTGCCATCGGCTCAGGGGCCGAGGTACCGGAAGACCGGGTCGACGAAGTAGTTGGTGCCGGTCGCGACCGAACTCGGGAAAGCACCCGCACTGGTGAAGGTGAAGCGCGCGTTCTGGCTGCGCGTCGCCGTCAACGGTCCCGCGACATACGGTGTGCTGGTGAAGTAGTTGGTCGTCTGCGACACCCGCCCCGTCGGCGAGGTGTAGGACACGATGACCGTCTGGCCGGCCGTCAGCGCGATGGCAGTAGGCAGGGTCATCACCTGCCAGCCCGACGCGCTCTCCCCCGTCACCGTGACCCGCGCCAACCGGGTCCCGTTGGGTCGCCACACCGCGACGGTGTGCGTCCCGGTGTCCAACGAGTTCTTGTAGAACCTGATCGCCGTCAGACTGCCCGCCACCGACGTGGTGAAGTGGGTGCCCACCTCGATGGCCCGGGTGTTGGTGGAGACCGCGGCCGGTGTCTCGCCGGTGAAGAGAGACTGGGTGAGCGTGGGCCGCGGCTCGGTCGTGAACGACCAGGTCTGGGGGCTCAGGACTGCGCCGTCGCTCGACACCACCCCGGTCAGGGTCACGGTGATCGTGGACGAGGCCGGCATCAGCCCGGACGGGGTGAAGGTCAGGGTCTTCGCGTCGGTGGACAGAGCCACCGAGCCCGCCACCGCGGTCGCGCCCACGTTCAGGGCCATCGCGTAGCCGGAGCCGATCGGCGCCGAGAAGGACACCGTGACCGGGTTGCTGCGGGACACGTTGGTGGCGCCCGCCACGGGGGTGCGTGAGGTGATGGTGAGAGCAGGCGGCGCCTGGGTGGTGAACGACCACGACTGCGGGCCGAGCGGCGCCCCTTCCGTCGACACCACCCCGGACAGATTCACCGTGTGCACCGTGCTCGCCGCCAGGGTGACAGCCGGCGTGAACGTCAGGGTCCGCGCGTCAGGCGACAGGGCGACCGACCCGGCGACATTCGATCCGCCCGCGGAGAGCGTCATCGCGTAGCCGGTGGTCACCGGCCCCGAGAAGGTCACGCTCACCGGGGCCGTGCGAGACGCGTTCGTCGCGTCCGGCACCGGGACGCGGTCGGCGATCGTGAGAGCAGGCGGCGCCTCGGTGGTGAACGACCACGACTGGGCGCCGAGCGGAGCCCCGGCCGTCGACACCACCCCGGACAGATCCACCGTGTGCACCGTGCTCGCCGCCAAGGTGGCCGCCGGCGTGAACGTCAGGGTCCGCGCGTCGGGCGACAGGGCGACCGACCCGGCGACGTTCGATCCGCCCGCGGAGAGCGTCATCGCATAGCCGGTGGTCACCGGCGCGGAGAAGGTCACGCTCACCGGGGCGGTCCGCGACACGTTGGCGGCATCGGCGGCCGGAGTGCGGTTCGTGACGGAGATCGTGGCCGCGGTGGTGCCCGGCTGGAAGGCTACGTCGGCGAAGTAGTTCGTCGCGTTGAAGGAGTACTGCGGGAACCCGCCGCCGGAGGCGTAGAGGAAGCGGCCGTTGTTGGCGGCCGGCGCCCTCAGATCGCCCGACGTCCACGGATCGGCGAAGAAGTTCGACGTGGACGCGTAGTGGCCCTGCGGAGCGAAGTAGGAGACGACGTATGTCGTCCCGGCGGTGACGGCCAACGGCTCGGCCAGCTTGGCGGACTGCCAGCCCGACGGTGTCTCGTTCGCGAAGGACACCGTGGCGAGCAGCACGCCGGCCGAGCTCCATACCGAACCCGTGTGGGTCCCACCGTTGGCCGTGCTTCCCTTGAAGAACCGCACCTGGGTGATCCGACCGTCGA
>JBDSLK010000183.1:0-15476 GCA_039916425.1 Nocardioides sp. | reverse complement strand
GGGCCCGCCGACAAATGGCCTGAGAATCTTCTGAGAGGGCGGCGTGTCGCGATCCGACACGCCGAGCGCCGGACGCCGGTGCCCGGTCACGGGTCAGGATCCGGCAGGCGGCACCACGACGGTGCCGGTCGCGGTCGTGGCCACCAGGGGCTCGGGCAGCATCCGGGCCGCTCCGGGCCGCGCGTCGGTCGCCTCGCCCCGGGCCACGACGAGGACGGCGAACTGCAGGGTCCGGCTCCGGGTGCCGGCCCGGACCAGCTCGCAGGTGACCTCCAGGACGTCGCCTGCGCGCACCGGCGCGACGAACTGCACGTCGGCGTACGACGCGAACAGTCCCTCGTCGCCGTCGGTCCGGATGCACATCTCGGTGGCCACGTCGCCGAAGAGACCCAGGGAGTAGGCCCCGTCGACCAGGTTGCCGGCGTAATGGGCGTGGGAGTAGGGCACGTAGCGCCGGTGTACGACAGTGGTGCCCACCAGGCTGCCGGTGCCCACAGGATCCTGGGTCATCACGACGCCTTCCGCTGGGTGATCCGGTGCACGATGTAGGACGCGACCTCGCCGGGCGTGGTGCCGCGGGTGAAGACCCGGTCGACGCCGAGCTCGGCTGCCATCGTCTCGTCGAAGCGTGGCCCCCCGACGACCAGCAGCGGCCGTCGGTCGGCCGGGTAGGACTCGCGGAACGCCGCGGACATCTCCCGGGTGTTGAGCAGGTGCGCGTCGCGCTGGGTGACCACCTGGGAGACCAGGACCGCGTCGGCCTTCTCCTGGCGGGCGCTCTCGACGAGCTGGGGCACCGACACCTGGGCGCCGAGGTTGACCACCTTCAGCTCGCGGTAGTACTCCAGGCCCTTCTCCCCCGCGAACCCCTTGATGTTGAGGATCGCGTCGATCCCGACCGTGTGGGCGTCGGTGCCGATGCAGCCGCCCACCACGACCAGGCGGCGGCGCATGGTCCGCTTGATCGCGGCGTTGGCCTCCTTGGGCGTCAGCAACGGGTAGTCGCGCTCGACGATCTCCACCTTCGAGACGTCGACGAGGTGGTTGACCCGGCCGTAGACGACGAAGAACGTGAAGCCCGCCCCGATCGGCTTGGCGTGCACGACGAGCGCCGGGTCGATGCCCATCTTGTTGGCCAGCTGGGCCGCGGCCCCCTCGGCCACCTTGTTGTGCGGGATGGGCAGCGTGAAGCTGACCTGCACCATCCCGTCGCCGGTGGTGTCGCCGTACGGTCGGACGATCTGGTCGTCGCTCACTTCGCCTCCAGCAGCTCTGACGCGGGGTTGTAGTAGTCGCGGGCCTTGCGAGCCACACCGTCCAGCCCGCGGCCCCGGTCCGGGGGTCGCTTCATCAGGCCGAACGTGCCGTCCGCGATCGCCGCCAGCAGCGGCGGGTCGCCGTGGTCGTCGGTGTCGAGGGCGATCTCCTCGAGAAGGCCGATCGTCTCGCCCAGCACCTGTTGGGCCCGGTTGACGATGAAACCACCCGGCGCCGGCCGGAAGTCCTCGTGCAGGTTGCCCGCGGCGTTCATGACGTAGCGGACGTTCTGGAGCGCCAGGTCGCGGTCGGAGATCCACGGCGTGACAACGGCCTCGGTCATCATCCCGACCAGCAGAATGCCCTGCCCGGTGAGCGCCCCCACCAGGTTGAAGAAGCCGTCGAGCAGGTAGCCCTTGAACACGTCGCCGGTCATGTGCCGGGTCGGCGGCATCCACTTCAACGGCGCCTTGGGGAACAGGTCGCGGGCCAGCATCGCGTGGGCGAGCTCCATCCGGAACGAGTCGGGAACCTCCGGGTCGATCTCGAAGGCGTGGCCGAGCCCGAGCTGCCAGTCCTCGAGGCCCGCCTCCTTGGCGAAGTACTCGTTGAGCAGCTGGCTGGTGGTGACCGTGTGGGCGGCCTCGACCGCGTCGGCGGTGGTGAGGTAGTTGTCCTCGCCGGTGTTGATGATGATCCCGGCGCGGGCGTGGATCTGCCGGCTGAACCGCTGGTCGACGAACGTGCGGATCGGGTTGATGTCGCGGAAGAGGATGCCGTACATCGAGTCGTTGAGCATCATGTCGAGGCGCTCGAGGCCGGCCAACGCGGCGATCTCGGGCATGCACAGCCCCGACGCGTAGTTGGTGAGGCGGATGTAGCGCCCCAGCTCGCGGCTGGTCTCGTCGAGGGCGGCCCGCATCAGGCGGAAGTTCTCCTGGGTGGCGTAGGTGCCGGCGAACCCCTCGCGGGTGGCCCCCTCGGGGACGTAGTCGAGCAACGACTGGCCGGTCGAGCGGATCACCGCGATCACGTCGGCGCCCTCCCGGGCGGCGGCCTGGGCCTGGGGGATGTCCTCATAGATGTCGCCGGTCGCCACGATCAGGTAGATCCAGGGCGTGCGCGGGGCGTCACCGACCTTCTTGATCACGCGCTCACGCTCCACCCGTCGTGCGTCGATGCGCCTGATCCCCTTGCCGACCGCCGTGCGCGCCGCCGTGGTGGCGGCCCGGGCGTCACGGCCCTCGGGCACGCGGAAGCGGACGCTGCCCGCGGACGCCTTCTGGGCCAGGGTCGCGAGGTCCTCGGCCTCCCCGCGGCGCAACGCGTCCCACACCGGGAGGGCGACGCCGTGGGCCAGGCCCCCCGCCGGGTCGGTGTCGTGCAGGTCGGCGCGCACCACGTCGGTCAGCCGGTTGACCCACGGGATCCCGTCGGCATCGGCGCCGTGCAGCCCCGCCAGGCGCAGCGTGGCGCGCTCGACGGAGACGGTGGTGTGCTTCTTGGCCAACGAGACGATCGGGCGACCGACCGTGCGGGCCAGGGCCCGGGCGCGCTTGAACTCGGCCGGGTCGAGCCCCAGCTTTCCGGTCGTGCCGGTCATGGGAGGTCCTCGCGGTGGTAGATGGTGCGGCCGTCGACGACGGTCCGCAGACAGGTAGGCAGGTCGGCTCCGGGGCTGACGTCGGGCAGCCCGGAGTCGTCGAGACCCGCCGGGAGGTGCCACACGGCGTACGACGCGGGGGCGCCGACGCGCAGCAGCCCGGCGTCGACCCGGGCCGCGGTCCACCCGCCCCGGGTGTGCGCGGCGAACGCGACGGCGGGGTCGAGGCCCTGGCCGGGCGTGTGGTGGTGGACGGCGGCCTGGACGGCCCGCCACGGGTCGGCGGTGGTGACCGGCGAGTCGGAGCCGAACGCCAGCCGGACCCCAGCGAGATGGAGGTCGCGGAACGGGTTCATCTCCGCCCAGCGCCGGCCCAGCCGCTCGGCGTACATACCGTGGGGTCCGCCCCAGAGGCCGTCGAACAACGGCTGCACGCTCGCGATCACCCCGAGCCGCGCGAAGAGCGCCACGGCCTCCACCGAGGGCATCTCGCAGTGCTCGAGGCGGTGGCCACGGGAGCGCAGAGCGTCGTCGCCGAGGAGCCGGGCGGCCGCCTCGAAGCCCTCGGCGACCGCGTCGAGAGCGGCGTCGCCGATGCAGTGGAACCCCGCCTGCACGCCGAGCCGGGTGCAGCCCACGACGTGCTCGGCGATCTGGGTCGCGTCGAGGTAGCCGTGGCCACAGTGCCCGGCCTGGTCGGCGTACTCCCCCCGCATGCTGGCAGTGCGCGACCCGACCGCGCCGTCCGCGACCAGGTCGCCCGCCAGGCCGGCGACCCCGAGCTCGGCGACCCGGTCGAAGGCACCCAGCTCGCCCCAGTAGAGCGTCGCTCGCAGCCCCGCCTCGTCGGCGGCCTGGCGCACCAGGGCGAGCTCGTAGTCGGGTCCGATGTGGGGGGCGGCGTTCTCGTGGAAGCCACCGACGCCCCGGGAGGCCAGCGCCTGGACCGCCCGGCGCGCCGCCGCCAGCCGCTGCTCGGGGCCGACGAGGTCGGAGAGCCGGTCGCTGACCGTGTGCTTGGCGCGGCGCATCAGCCGGCCGTCGTCGGACCAACCGTCCTCGCCGCGGGCCTGCGGGGTCTCCGCGAGGAGCGCGTGGCTGACGATCGCGGAGTGACCGTCGACCCGGGAGAGGTAGAGGCGGCGGCCCGGCGCGACCCGCTCGAGGTCGTCGGCCGTCGGGTGGTCGCGGTCGGGCCACGCGGTCTCGTCCCAGCCGGCGCCGATCACCACCTCGTCGGGCCGCAGGACCCCGACGTGGGCCGCGATCCGGGCCAGCGCGTCGACGCGACTGGTGGCTCCGTTGAGGTCGAGGCCGTCGAGCTGACGGCCGGTCTGCACGAGGTGCAGGTGCGCGTCGACGAATGCCGGAGCCACCCACTGCCCGTGCAGGTCCACGACCTCGTCCGCGCCGTCGTACGACGCCGCCTCGTGGTCGCCGCCGAGCCACTCGACGCGGCCGTGGCGCACCGCCATCGCCGTGACCGGGCCGGTGCCGGTGTGGATGACGCCGTTGCGGAGGAGGGTGCTCATGCGGCGCTCACAGCCGACGCTCGAAAAGTCCTCGCACGCCCTCATTGTCACGGAGGAGGTCGAGGGCGTACGCCGCGTGCCCCGGCACGTAGCCGTTGCCGACGAGCATGGTCACGTCGGCGGCGAGCCCCTCGGCGCCCAGGGCGGCCGCGGAGAACGACGTGGCCATCGAGAAGAAGAGCACGGTCCCGCCGGGGGCGGTGGCGAGGATCGCGCCGCCCTCGCAGCCCGGGACGTCGACGCAGACCACGGTAATGTCGGCCGGTCCCCCGGCGGTGGTGACGGCGTCGCGCAGGGCGACGGGGTCGCGGGCGTCGGCGACGGCGACGGCGTCGGCGATGCCGGCCGCCTCGAGGAGGGCGGCCTCGGCAGCGTGCGGGACCACCCCGATGACACGCTGCGCCCCCGCCCGGGCGGCCGCGGCGATGCTGAGCGAACCGGACTTGCCGCCGCCGCCGACCACGGCGACGACCGGCTGCTCGTACTGCGCGACCAGGCGGTGGGTCAGGGCGGGTGCTCCGCAGACGTCCAGCACCGCGAGGGCGAGGTCGTGGGGAAGGTCGTCGGGCAGGACGGCGGCGATGGAGCGGCCGAAGAGCACGGCGTAGCCGTCGGCGGGCACCTGCTCACCCCGGCCGTCCCAGCGGGACAGTCCGTCCTCGATCACGAGCGGGGTCAGGGTCAGCGAGACGAGGGTGGCGACCCGGTCGCCCACCGCCAGGCCGAGGGTCGACTCGGGGCCGACCTCCTCGACGGTGCCGATCAGCATCCCGCCGGAGCCGGTCTCGGGGTTCTGCATCTTGCCGCGGGCCGCGACGATGGCGAGCACCTCGGCCCGTAGGGCCTCGCCGTCGACCGTGCCGGCGCCGTCGGTGTGGGTCCGCTCGAGCTGGCGGAAGGACGCGGCGTCGAGGTTGAGGCGCTCGACCCGGATCCGTACCTCGTCGGGCCACAGCTCGGCGCGGGTGTCGAGGCGCCGCGCCGCCTGCGGCAGGACGGTGGGCTCGTCGAGCACCCGGTGGAGCCCGGTCGGGTCGCCGGTCGACGTCGTCGTACTGGCCGTCATCACCGCTTGTCCTCCAGGAAATCCACATCGAGACAGGAAATCCTCCGGCGTGGCATTGGACTTGCCGGAGGGTGTCCGCCTACTCTGGCACGAGCCGAGCGCGTCACACAACCGACGCGCCCGGTGCCGAGCCCCGCCACACCTTCGGAGGACCAGCCAATGAGCATCGAGACCGCGATCGGTCTGGACACGGGTCAGCCCTACCCGTACCAGCGAGTCGAGCTCGTCGAGCCCGACTGGACCCGCTTCCCGGGGTGGCGCGACGTGACCGTCGCCGAGTGGGAGTCGGTGCAGTGGCAGCGAGCCCACTGCGTCAAGAACCTCAAGCAGCTGCGCGAGCTGATGGGTGACCTGCTCGACGACCGCTTCTACGCCGACCTCGAGCGCGACCAGGCCGAGCGGGCCACGATGTCGATGCTGGTGCCGCCGCAGATGATGAACACGATGGCGCCCACCACGGCTCCGTCGGGTCCGGGCTCGCTGACCGACGCGTTCTACGCCGACCCGGTCCGGCACTACATGATCCCGGTCTTCTCCGACCGCCGTACCGACTGGCCCTCCCACCCGCACGCGACGCGTGACTCGCTGCACGAGCACGACATGTGGGTCGCCGAGGGGCTGACCCACCGCTACCCGACCAAGGTGCTCGCCGAGCTGCTGCCGACCTGCCCGCAGTACTGCGGCCACTGCACGCGCATGGACCTCGTGGGCAACTCCACGCCGGTGATCGAGAAGCTGAAGTTCTCCGTCAAGCCGGCCGAGCGGCTCGGCGACATGATGGACTACCTGCGCCGGACGCCGTCGGTCCGCGACGTCGTCGTCTCCGGTGGCGACGTGGCCAACATGCCGTGGCCCCGCCTCGAGGCCTGGTTGACCGAGGTCCTCACGATCGACAACATCCGCGACGTCCGGCTGGCGACCAAGGCCCTGATGGGGCTCCCCCAGCACTGGCTGCAGCCCGAGGTCGTGGCCGGCATGGAGCGGGTCGCCACCCTGGCCCGTGAGCGGGGCGTCTCGGTGGCCATCCATACCCACGTCAACCACGCCAACTCCGTGACCCCGCTGGTCGCGAAGGCCACCCGGACGATGCTCGACACCGGCATCCGCGACGTGCGCAACCAGGGCGTGTTGATGAACGGCGTCAACGCCGACCCCGACGCCCTGCTCGACCTGTGCTTCCGACTGCTCGACGGCGCGCAGATCATGCCCTACTACTTCTACATGTGCGACATGATCCCGTTCTCCGAGCACTGGCGGGTCTCGGTCGCCGACGCGCAGCGGCTCCAGCATCACATCATGGGATACCTCCCGGGCTTCGCCACGCCGCGGATCGTGTGCGACGTGCCGTTCGTGGGCAAGCGCTGGGTGCACCAGCTCAGTGGCTACGACACCGAGCGCGGCATCTCCCACTGGACGAAGAACTACCGCACCTCGATCGAGGCCACCTCGGCCGACGCGCTCTCGCGGACCTATGAGTACTACGACCCGATCCACACCCTCCCCGCCACCGGCCGGGCATGGTGGGAGGAGCACGGTCGCCTCGACGAGTCCGCCCTCAAGGCCGCCGAGATGGCCGAGGCCTCCCGGCGGATGGCGGCGCTGCAGGCCTACTGACCCCCCGGCCGCCGGCCAATTCCCCGGCTCACCGGGGAATCCGGCACATCTCGGGCGTTGCGATGCCCGAGAAGCGCCGAGGGGGCCCGGTCGGTGTGACAGGCGTGACTGCCAGCGGCGGTTGTCCACAGGTTGCGAAGACGCAGGCGTCGGACCTGCCTGGGCGGGGCAGCAGGAAGGCATGATCGAACTCCATGCCTCCGGGCCCTATGCACCCCTCATCCTGCGGCCCGACGCACTTGCGGCCGGCGCCACCGACCGCGAACTGCGAAGACTGTTGCGCACCCGTGTCCTGCATCGTGTGCGTCCGGGTGCCTACGTCGCCACTGCGACGTGGGAGTCGCTCGACCCAGCTGGCCGACACGCGCTCCTGTCGCGGGCGGTGCTGAGCCATGCCGGCACCGAGGTCGTGCTCAGCCACGTCTCAGCTCTGCCCGAGTACGACGCACCCACCTGGAGGATCCCCCTCGAGGTGGTCCACGTGACGCGACGCGACCGGCGGGCCGGCCGAAACGAGGCAGGCGTCCGACAGCACCAGGGAAGGCTGGGTGACGTCGATGTCGTCACCCGCAACAACGTGCCCGTCACGAGCGCGACACGGTTGGCGATCGACATCACCACGGTCGCGGAGACCGAACCCGCCTTGGCCGTCGTCAACGACCTGCTGCATCGCCACCTCACGTCCCTCGAGGCCATCGAGGCGCGGTACGCGTCCATGACCCACGATCCCTACACGCTCGGCACCGGGCTCGTGCTTCTCCTCGCGGACGGCAGGATCGAGTCGGTGGGTGAGACTCGGACATTCTTCTGCTGCTGGCGGCACAGCCTGCCGGCACCCCAGCCTCAGTGGGAGGTCCGTGACCACGCTGGCCTGATCGTCGCCCGCCTCGACCTCGCCTGGCCCGAGCTCGGCGCGTGGGTGGAGTTCGACGGGCGCCAGAAGTACACGCGGTATCTCCGGAAGGGCGAGTCGATCACCGACGCGGTACTTCGGGAGAAGCAGCGCGAGGACATGATCCGCGAGCTGACCGGATGGCGCTGCCTTCGCATCACCTGGGCAGACCTCAACGAACCAGAACGCCTCGCCCAGCGGATCCGGTCGTTCCTACGCGCCACCACTGCAGTCGCCTGAGCCACAGTGGGTAGGCTGTGCTGGCGCTTCTGAGGGGTTGCAACGCCCGAGAAGCGCCAGAATCCCCGGCTCGCCGGGGAATCTGGCGCGAGCGCCCCCAGCTAGGTGACCGGCCGGTTCTCGTACGGCGTCGACAACACGATCGTGGTGCGCGTCGAGACGTTGGCGACGGAGCGGATCTGGGCGAGGAGCTCCTCGAGCTCGCGGGGGGTGGCGACCCGGACCTTGAGGATGTACGACTCGTCGCCGGCCACGGACCAGCACGACTCGATGGCCCCGATGCCGGAGAGGCGGGAGGGGTAGTCGTCGGGCTCGGACGGGTCGATCGGCTTGATCGACACGAACGCCGTCAGGGGCAGCCCCATCTGCTCGTGGTCGATCGTCGCGCCGTACCCGCTAATGAGACCGCGCTGCTCGAGGCGCTTCACCCGCTGGTGGACTGCGGAGGTCGACAGGCCGGTCGTGCGCCCGAGGTCGGTGAAGGACATCCGCCCGTCACCGGCGAGCAGCATGAGGATCTTGCGGTCGGTCTCCTCCACGCCGGACAGACTAGTGCCCGCCAGCACCCTGACCGCCAGTACCGTGACGGCCAGTACCGTGAGCGTCATGAGTCGTATCGCCGTCGTCGGAGGTCGTGGCCAGGTCGCCCGCCTCCTCCACCCGCTGCTCGTCGCCGCCGGCCACACCCCGGTGGCCCTGGTCCGCACCGAGAGCTACCGAGCCGAGCTCGAGGCCCTCGGCGCCGAGGTCCGGTTGCTCGACCTCGAGCAGCAGGACGCCGACGCGTACGCCGCGGCCTTCGAGGGCTGCGCCGCCGTCGTGTTCGCCGCCGGCGGCGGGGGCGACGGCAACCTCGAGCGCAAGCGCACCGTCGACCTCGAGGGGTCGACCAAGTCGATCGAGGCGGCCGAGAAGGCCGGCATCAGAAGGTTCGTGCAGATCTCCTCCATCGGCGTCGACGACGCCCTGGGCGATGACGTGGAGCCCGTCTGGGCGGCGTACGTCGAGGCGAAGCGCGACGCCGACGCGGCCCTGCGGGCCAGCCAACTGGCCTGGACGATCATCCGTCCCGGCCGCCTGACCGACGACCCGGCCACCGGCCTGGTCGCGCTCGGCCCCGACCTCGCGCGCGGCGACATCACCCGCGGGGACGTGGCGGCGGTGGTGGCGGCCGTGGTCGACGACGACGCGACCGTCGGGCACCAGTGGGTGCTGGTGGCCGGTGACCACCAGGTCGCAGACGCGATCCGGGCCGCAACCGTCGGTTGAGGCCGGCCCGGATGGCAGGATGCCGGGCGTGACGACCGAACCGCAGCGGCTGATGGTGCTCGACACCGCCTCGATGTACTTCCGCGCCTTCTACGGCGTCCCGGAGATCAAGGCCTCCGACGGCACCAACGTCAACGCGGTCCGCGGGCTGCTCGAGTTCATCGCCCGCCTCGTCTCCGACTACTCCCCCAGCCACCTGGTCTGCGCCTGGGACAACGACTGGCGACCGCAGTGGCGCGTCGACCTGCTCCCGTCCTACAAGGCGCACCGGGTGGAGCGGGTGGTCCCCGGGCAGAGGCCCGACGTCGAGGAGGTGCCGGACCCACTCCAGGTCCAGGTCCCGATCATCCGCGAGGTGCTGGCGGCCCTGGGCATCTGCGTGCTCGGCGCCGACGGCTACGAGGCCGACGACGTGATCGGCACGCTGGCGACCGGCGCGTCGATGCCCGTCGACATCGTCACGGGTGACCGCGACCTCTTCCAGCTCGTCGACGACGACCGGGAGGTGCGGGTGCTCTACATCGCCCGCGGCGTGGGCCGCCACGAGCGGGTCACCAACGAGGTGGTGCGGGAGAAGTACGGCGTCGACGCCTCGCAGTACGCCGACTTCGCCACCCTGCGCGGCGACGCCTCCGACGGGCTGCCGGGCGTCTCGGGGGTCGGCGACAAGACCGCCGCCTCACTGCTGCAGCGCTTCGGCGACATCGACGGCGTGCTGGCCGGCGCCGACGACGACGGGTCCGGCCTCGGACCAGGTCCCCGCGGCAAGATCAAGGCCGCTCGCGACTACCTCGCGGTGGCACCGCAGGTCGTGGCGGTGGCTCGCGGGCTCGACCTCGGCGCGTACGACGACACCCTGCCGCGCACCCCGGCCCACCACGAGGCGGTGGTCGCCCTGAGCGCCCGCTGGAACCTGGAGTCCCCACTCGCCCGCGTAGTGGACGCGCTCACCACCCGATAACGGGACCGACGGGGCCGCGGGAGCTGTCGCTTTCCCTCGACCACTGATTCACCCCCCTCCCAGCAGCCCGTGGCTGCCCGCGCGGACGCGGCGACCACGCTCCAACCTGGAGCCCAGGGAGAGGCGGGCCGCCTCAGTCCACGACCGAGGAGTAGGACACCACCCCGCGCCGCAGCCGGCGCACGGCCTCCCGTGCGGTGCGGCGCAGCGGTGAGTCGCCGGCGGCGTCGGCGACCTGGCCGGTCACGTCGATGAGCTGCTTCATCCAGCGCACGAAGTCGCCCGCCGCCATCGTGGTGCCGCCCAGCACCTCGTCGAGGTCGTGCCCCTCCGCCCACCGGTAGGCCGCCCAGGCGAACCCGCGGTCCGGCTCGCGCAGGAAGTCGAGGTGGTGCTCCTTCTCGAGGGCAGCGAGCTCCTGCCAGAGCCGCCAGGTCTGCTCGGTCACCCGGCGCACAGGGCCCTCCGGCACCCGGGGGGCACCGTCCTCGGTGCGGCGCGCCTCGAAGACCAGCACCGACAGCGCGGAGGCGAGCTCGGGGGCGGTGAGGTCGTCCCACAGCCCGCGGCGCAGGGCCTCGGCGGCGACCAGGTCGCTCTCGGAGTAGAGGCGCATCAGGTGCTTGCCCTCGTCGGTGACTCTCGCGTCGCCGTCGTCCTCCAAGGTGAGGTAGCCCAGGGAGGTCAGCACGTCGCAGACCCGGTCGAAGGTGCGCGCCACGGTGTTGGTGCGTCGTTCGATCCTGCGCCGCAGGGTGGCTGTGTCGCGGTCGAGCTTGTGCCAGCGCTCGGTCCACCGCGCGTGCTCCTCCCGGTCCGGGCACGCGTGGCAGGGGTGCTCCGCGAGGGCCCGGCGGAGCACGCCGACCTGGTCGTCGGTCCCGGGGCCGCGGGACCCCCGCTCCTCCGCGGCCGGGTCGGCCCGGCGCTGGGAGGGCGGCGGGGGTGCCAGGTCGTGGGTGTGCGAGCGCAGCGCCGAGGCCAGGTCGCGACGCGACTGCGGGTTGCGGCCGTTGAAGCCACGCGGGATGCGCAGCCGGGTCAGGGCCCGCACGGGTCCCGGGAAGTCCACGACGGCCAGCCGCCGCGCCTGCTTGTCCGCGGTCAGCACGTAGGGCCGGGGCTCGTGGCCGCTGGTGCCGGGGTCGAGCACCACGGCGTAGCCGGCGTAGCGACCACCGGGGACGTCGATCACGTCACCGGGCCGCAGGGCCGCCAGCGAGTCGAGCACCTGGTCACGCCGCTCCGCCCGTCGGGCCTTCGCCGAGCCCTTCTCGAGGTCGGAGGCCCGCTGGCGCAGGGCGGCGTACTCCATGAAGTCACCGAGGTGGCACGACGCCGCCTCCGCGTAGCCATCGAGGGCGTCCTCGGCCTTGCGGAGCTGGCGGGCCAGCCCGACGACGGCCTTGTCGGCCTGGAACTGCGCGAACGACATCTCGAGGAGCTCGCGCGACCGGGCCCGCCCGAACTGGTGGACCAGGTTGACCGCCATGTTGTACGACGGCCGGAACGACGAGTTGAGCGGGTAGGTGCGCGTCGAGGCGAGTCCGGCGAGCGCCTTGGGGTCGGTGCCCTGCTGCCAGAGGACGACGCCGTGGCCCTCGACGTCGAGGCCGCGGCGGCCGGCGCGTCCGGTGAGCTGGGTGTACTCCCCCGGTGTGATCTCGGCGTGGGTCTCACCGTTGTACTTCGTGAGCTTCTCGATCACCACCGTGCGCGCCGGCATGTTGATCCCGAGCGCCAGCGTCTCGGTCGCGAAGACCACCTTGCACAGGCCGCGCACGTAGAGGCGCTCCACGCACTCCTTGAACGCCGGCAGCAGCCCGGCGTGGTGGGCGGCGACGCCGCGGCTGAGACCGTCGAGGAACTGCTCGTAGCCGAGCACCTCGAGGTCCTCGGCCGGCAGGTGCTGACAGCTCTCCTGGACGAACGCCCGGATCTTCTGGGACTCCGCCCCGGTGGTCAACCGCACCCCGCCCTGGAGGCACTGCGCTACGGCGGCGTCACAGCCGACGCGGCTGAAGATGAAGACGATGGCCGGCAGCAGCCCGTCGCGGTCGAGCCGGTCGATGACCTCGACCCGCGACGGGATCCAGATCCGGCGGCCGTTGCCGACCGGCCGGCGGCCACCGCCCCGCTTGTCGCGGGGCGAGCGGCGGTCCTTGAGCTTGGCCGACGCCCAGTCGTCGCGGGCGATCCCCAGGAGCTCGTCGTTGACCGGCGCACCCTCGCGCACGAAGCCGGCCGAGGCGTCGACGTCGGAGGAGGCGAAGAGGTCGAGCATCCGCTTGCCGACCATCACGTGCTGGAACAGCGGGACCGGCCGGCGCTCCTCCACGATCGTGGTGGTCTCCCCGCGCACCGTCTCCAGCCACTCGCCGAACTCCTCGGCGTTGGAGACCGTCGCGGACAAGGAGATCACCGCCACCGACTCCGGCAGGTGGATGATGACCTCCTCCCAGACCGCGCCACGCATCCGGTCGGCGAGGTAGTGCACCTCGTCCATCACCACGAAGCCGAGGCCGAGCAGGGTGCGCGACCCGGCGTACAGCATGTTGCGCAGCACCTCGGTCGTCATCACCACGATCGGCGCCTCGCCGTTGACCGAGTTGTCCCCGGTGAGCAGGCCGACCTGGTCGGCACCGTAGCGGGCGACCAGGTCGTTGTACTTCTGGTTGGACAGCGCCTTGATCGGGGTGGTGTAGAAGCACTTGCGACCGGTCCGCAGCGCCAGGTGGACGGCGAACTCGCCGACGATCGTCTTGCCGGAGCCGGTCGGTGCCGCCACCAGCACGCCTCGGCCGGCCTCGATCTCGCGGCAGGCGCGCACCTGGAAGTCGTCGAGGGGGAACGCGACGCCGGCGGTGAAGTCGTCGAGCACGGTGGCGTCGCTCCCGAGGGCGCTCACGTGAGCACCGTCAGCGCACCGGGAGCGCACTCGATGGTGAGCGGCAGCCGGCCGAAGCGCTCCCCGTCGGCGTAGGCGGTGATGCCGGGCGCCGCCAGGGTCACCCGGGAGACGCGATGGTGCTCGTACTGCGGGTGGGAGGTGTGGGTGCCCCGGAAGAGACGGGGGTAGGTACGCACCAGGTCTGGTTTGGTCATCGTCTTGATGATGACCACGTCGAGCAAACCGTCGTCGAGCAGGGCCCCTTCGGTGATCCGCAGACCACCCCCGTAGGACGGCCCGTTGCCTACCGCGACGAGCATCGCGTCGAGCCGCCGGGACACGCCGTCGAGCTCCACGGTGTAGGCCACGGCCTCGAAGGTGCGCAGCTCGGCGAGGGTGGCCAGGTTGTAGCGCATCTGCCCCCGCGGCCAGGTCATCGCGTTGGCCCGCTCGTTGACCACCGCGTCGAATCCGGCGGCCAGCACGGTCGCGAAGTACGACGACCCGCTGCGCGCCAGGTCGACGGTGCGGGTCCGCCAGGCGATGACGCGGTCGGCCGCGGCGACCGGGTCGCGGCGCGGGAGGTCGAAGTAGCGCGCCACGTCGTTGCCGGTCCCGGCCGGGATCACCCCCAGCCGCACCGGGGTGCCCGCCAACGCCTGGACGGCCAGGTGCACCATCCCGTCGCCTCCGCACACGACCAGCGCCTCGACACCCTCGGCCACGCAGCGGCGGGCCAGCGCGAGCGCGTCGCCGGCATCCCTGCCCTGGAGGTCCCGGACCACGAGGCCGGCGTCGCGCAGCCGCGGCAGCGCCGCCTCGCGGGCCCGGGCACCACGGCCCTTCCCGGCCACCGGGTTCGTGAGGAGCGCGATCTCGGGCACACAGCGGACCCTATCCGCCGCGGTCAGCGCGCGAGGCGGTCCGCGCCGAGGCGCAGGAGTGCGGCGTAGTCGTCGGCCGAGGCACCGACGGCGCGGGCGAGCCGGGCAAGCGTGTCGAGCACCCGGTCGGCGCTGAAGTCGCGCCCGGGCACCGCCAGCGTCAGCCGCGCGTCGTACTCCAGCAGCAGGACCTGGCCGTGCCGCCAGGCCTGGTGCGTGCGGGTCCGCACGTCGTCGCCGGAGACGGGCTGCGGGTAGGCCTCGTCGACGGCGAGCAGGTCGCACGGCAGGGTGTCGTCCAAGGAGCTCAACAGGCCCCGCACCAGGTGTCCGACCCGGATGCCCTGGTCGGGCCGCCAGGTCACCGGCGCGTCACCCAGCCACCCCGGGAGGTCGAAGGGGTCGACGTCGCCGGGATCGGTCACAGGGGCGAGAGCTCGTCGTCGCCCACCTGGCCCGGTCGGTGCGCACCCCGACCCCGGACCTTGTCGAGGAGGCGGGCGATGATCTCGGCGATCATGAAGAGGATCAGCATCGGGATGGCGAGCATCAGCATCCCGAACGGGTCGGTGGAGGGCGTGGCCACCGCGGCGAACACCGCGGTGCCGATGATGATCCACGGCCGGTAGCGGCCCAGCGCCTGGCCCGAGACGACCCCGGCCAGGTTGAGCAGGACCACGAAGAGCGGGATCTCGAAACCGATCCCGAAGACCAGCAGCATCCGGGTCAGGAAGGAGAAGTACTCGCCGAACTCGACGAGGTTCTGCAGGGCGTCGGGGGTGAACCCGATGAGGACCTGCAGGCCCTTGGGGAGCACGTAGTAGCCGACCGCCACGCCCCCGATGAACAGCGGTCCGGCGACGGCAGCGAAGACGCGCGTCCAGCGGCGCTCCTGCGGGTGCAGGCCGGGGACGATGAAGGCCCAGATCTGGAAGATCCAGTACGGGCTGGAGATCACCACGGCCGCCACCCCGGCGAGCTTGAGCTGGAGGAGCAGCGGTCCGCCGGCGCCGCTGATGTACGCCGTGCTGTCGACCTTGTCCCCCAGCGTGGCGACGGCGTCGGAGTAGGGGCCGAGCACCAGGTCGAGGAGCGAGAAGCCGAAGGCTTTCGACCCGACTGAGGAGTTGTCATAGAAGAAGAGCGCCACGATGAAGACGACGAAGAGGAACAGCGCCGACTTCATCAGCCGGGCGCGCAGCTCGCGCAGGTGGTCCGAGAGGGCCATCCGGCCGTCCTCGCCCACCGCGTGCTGCGGGTTGCCGCGC
>JBDSLK010000182.1:0-3568 GCA_039916425.1 Nocardioides sp. | reverse complement strand
CAGCCCGAGCCCGCAGCGTCCCCTGCCGCTGCCGCGGCCCCCGCCGCGGCCGCCCCGGGCGACGACAGCGCCCGCAGCTACGTCACGCCCCTGGTGCGCAAGCTCGCGACCCAGCACGGGATCGACCTGTCCACGCTGACAGGCACCGGTGTGGGTGGCCGGATCCGCAAGCAGGACGTGCTCGACGCCGCCAAGGCGGCCGAGACCCCCGAGCCGGAGGCTGCCCCGGCTGCGGCCGCCGCCCCAGCCGCGGCCCCGGCTGCTGCCGCAGCCTCGTCGGGCGCTCCGTCGCCGCTGCGCGGCAAGACCGAGCCGCTGTCGCGGCTCCGCAAGGTGATCGCCAAGCGAATGGTCGAGTCCCTCCAGACCAGCGCCCAGCTCACCACCGTGGTCGAGGTCGACGTCACCTCGATCTCACGTCTGCGCGACTCGGTCAAGGCCGACTTCGCCGCCCGCGAGGGGGTCAAGCTCAGCTACATGCCGTTCTTCGCGAAGGCGACGATCGACGCGTTGAAGCAGTACCCCTCCCTCAACGCGGCGATCAACACCGAGAAGGGCGAGGTGACCTACTTCGACCGCGAGAACATCGCGATCGCCGTCGACACCGAGAAGGGCCTGCTGACCCCGGTCATCAAGGACGCCGGCGACCTCTCGATCTCGGGCCTGGCCCGCAAGATCGCCGACGTCGCCGAGCGGACCCGCGCCAACAAGATCACCCCCGACGAGCTGTCGGGCGGCACCTTCACGCTGACCAACACCGGCAGCCGCGGCGCGCTCTTCGACACCCCGATCATCAACCAGCCCCAGGTCGCCATCCTGGGCACGGGCTCGGTCGTCAAGCGGGCGGTCGTGATCGACGACGACAACCTCGGCGAGAACATCGCCGTACGCCAGATGGTCTACCTTGCGCTGACCTACGACCACCGCCTGGTGGACGGTGCGGACGCCGCCCGCTTCCTCAGCGACGTCAAGGCACGGCTCGAGTCCGGGCAGTTCGAGGTCTGATGCGGGTCCTTGTCGCCGGCTCCTCCGGCTTCCTCGGCCAGCACCTGACCGAGGCGCTGCGCGCCGCCGGGCACGACGTGGTGCGGCTCGTCCGCCGCGCGACGACGGCGGTGGACGAGTCCTCGTGGGACCCCTACGCGGGGAGGCTCGACCCCGAGGTGGTCGGGTCCTGCGACGTGGTCGTCAACCTGGCGGGCGCGCCGACGGCGGGCAACCCGCACTCGGGGACGTGGGCGCGTGAGCTGCGCGAGAGCCGGGTCACCACGACCCGGGTGCTCGCCGAGGCGATCGCCGCTTCCTCCCGCAAGCCCGCCTTCCTCGCCGGCAACGGCATCTCCTACTACGGCGACCACGGCACGGAGGTGCTGACCGAGACTTCCGACAGCCGGGGCGACGCCCTGCTTACCCAGGTCGCGCGCGAGTGGCAGGCCGCCACCAAGGCGGCCGACGAGGCAGGTGCGCGGGTTTGCGTGCTGCGGACCGCGCCGGTCCTCGACAAGGGCGCTCCGCCGCTCAAGCAGATGGCTCTCCCGTTCCGCCTCGGGCTGGGGGCGCGGCTCGGCGACGGTCACCAGTCCTTCCCGTCGATCTCCCTGCGCGACTGGGTCGGCGCGGTGGTGTTCCTCGCCGGGTCCGACAAGGCGGGTGCGTTCAACCTGTGCTGCCCCGACACCCCCACCAACGCGGAGTTCACCGACGCCCTCGCGGCCGCGGTGGGTCGCAAGGCCCGTCTCGCCGTGCCGGCGATGGTGCTCCGCCCGGCCGCGGGCGCCATGGCCAACGAGCTCCTCGGCTCGATCAACGCACGCCCGGCGGCTCTCGAGGCCGCCGGCTACGACTTCCACGACCGTGACATCGCCGCCGTGCTCGCCAGCGGACTGCGCTGAGCCTGTGGACAGTGGCCGACACCGTCGGCCGGATCGGGCCACCCTGGAGTGATGAGGTCCGATCGGATGGTGGCGGTCGTCGCGACCGCACTGTTGGCGACCTCCGTCCAGGCAGGCTGCCGGTCCGCGCCGGCCGACCTGTCCGTCCCCCAGACCGCCCCGTCGACCGCCGGGCCTGACGTCCGTGCGAGTGCCGGCGACCCTGCCCTGGCCGTCCTGCACGCCTGGGACCGGCTCCGAGCCGCTGCCTGGGCCGACGCTGACGCCGTCGCCCTCGGCCGCCTCTACCTGCCCGGGTCCGCCGCCGGGGAGCGGGATGTGCGGCTGTTGCGCGACTACCGCGGCCGGGGTCTTCACGTCACCGGGATCCGGACCCAGGTGCTCGCCGCCGAGGTCAGCTCCCAGGAGACAGACCGGCTGGTCGTCGCCGTCACCGAGCGGTTCGCGGGCGCGGTGGCCGTCGGTCCGCGGACCCGCGTGACCCTGCCCCGCGGCACTCCCCGGGACCGGGTCGTCGTGCTGGTCCGCCGGCTCGGCCGGTGGGTGGTGGCCGCGGTCCGTGAGCCATAGTCCGTCGGGCCGCGGAGGTAGGCTGCCAGGCGTGACTCTCAAGTTCGACGCCGGCGGCGTCGGTGCCGGCGCCGTCGACTACCTGGCCGCCTGGGACCTCCAGCGGGCAGTGCACGCCGCCGTCGTGGACGGCAGCCGGGACGGCACGGTCCTGCTGCTGGAGCACCCGCCCGTCTACACCGCCGGCAAGCGCACCGCGCCGCACGAGCGCCCCGTCGACTCCGGCGGCGCCCCGGTCGTCGACGTCGACCGTGGCGGCAAGATCACCTTCCACGGTCCGGGCCAGCTCGTGGGCTACCCGATCGTCCGCCTCCCCGACCACGTCAAGGTGGTCGACTACGTACGCCGCGTCGAGGAGGCCCTGATCGGCGTCTGCGCCGATCTCGGGGTGACCACGGCCCGGGTCCCGGGCCGCAGCGGGGTCTGGCTGCGCGCCGACGACGGGGGGCCCGAGCGCAAGGTCGCCGCAATCGGCATCCGGGTCAGCCGGGGGGTGACGATGCACGGCTTCTCCCTCAACTGCGACGTCGACCTGGGCTGGTACGACCGCTTCGTGCCGTGCGGGATCGACGACGCCGGCGTGACCAGCCTGAGCCGCGAGCTCGGCCGCGGCGTCACGACGACCGACGTGCTGCCCCTGGTCGAGCGGCACCTGCGTACCTACCTGGCCTGGGACGCCTACGCCCCCACGCCCGACTACGACGCCCGCCCCGAGCCCGGCCGCGCCCCCCGCATCGAGGTGCTCGCCCCCGGCCGCTGAGCCGACTTTGGTCGCGGCGCGGCGTGGTGTCGCCGTGCCGACCGGGTGCGAGCATCGCCCGGGTGAGTGACCTGGTGATCGAGACCCGAGGCCTGCGCAAGGAGTTCCGGTCGCGTCGGGGCGGTCTGCGGGTCGCCGTCGACGACCTCGACCTGGCCGTCCCCGCCGGCGGGGTCCACGGCTTCCTCGGCCCCAACGGGTCGGGCAAGACCACGACCATCCGAATGCTCCTCGGCCTCGCGGGCGCGACGTCCGGCTCGATGCGCCTCTTCGGGACGCCGGTGCCGGGGCGGCTCCCCGAGGTCGCCGGGCGGGTGGGTGCCGTCGTGGAGTCCCCGAAGTTCTC
>JBDSLK010000181.1:0-7034 GCA_039916425.1 Nocardioides sp. | reverse complement strand
GATTCGCGACGGGCACCGGTTCATCGACCCCAGCCTGCGCCGGATCACGGCCACGCTCGACGACCTCGACCTGCCCGCGTCGCTCCGAGAGCTGACCGCCGCGACCTGGACCGAGATGGACGCGCTGGCCGACCCCGGGGGCGATACGGACGAGCGGCGCGCGACCCTCGACCAGCTCCTCGACGCCTACGTCACCCTCTACTCCGAGGCCGAGGCGATCTCCCGCTCGTCCGTGGTCGCCGCGACCGCGCGCGGCGGCGTGCCCGGCGGCACGGTGGACCGTCCCGCAGCGACACCGGCCGCGGGCCGATCGCTGGCCGACCGGGTGCCGCACAGTTGGCGGGCGAAGGTGCCGCCGTCGGTGCGGCAGGGGGTACGCCGCGCCCTGGGGCGCCGACGGTGAGCGACGGGTTGACCAACCTCGAGGGCCACCACCAGTTCGACCTCACCTGGCCCTGGACGTCGGCCGAGCCGCTGCGGCGCGGCAGCACCGCCGTGCTGCGGGTCAAGGACGAGGCGGCCAACCTGCCCTTCGCGCTCCCGCCGCTGCTGCGCGCCACCGACCGGGTGATCGTCGTCGACAACCTGTCGTCCGACGGCACCGCGGAGGTGGCCGCGGAGACGGCGGCCAGCCACGGCCGCGCCGACCGGCTGACGGTGTTGACCTACCCGTTCGAGGTGGCCCGCGCCGGCGCCGAGCACCTGCGCCAGCACGAGCGATCCGTGCACTCCCTGGCCTACTTCTACAACTGGTGCTTCGCGCAGGTGCGCACGACGTACTCCTGGAAGTGGGACGGCGACATGGTGCTCACCCGTGAGGGCGAGCTCTCCGTGCGCGACCTCGGCTGGCAGGTCGGCCGCGAGCCGGCAGTGGTGCGGATGCCACGGCACGGGCTCTACCTCGAGGACGACCGGCGCGGCTTCCTCGACCTCGGCTGGCACAACCGGGAGGAGTGGGGCTTCCCGACCGGCCCGGACTTCACCTACGGCAAGGCCTTCGAGTGGGAGATCCGGCGTACGCCGCCACAGGTGCGACGCGTCGTGCTGCCCGCGCTGCTCTGCGTGGAGCTCAAGCACCTGCACGGCGACGAGTTCGCCCACTGGACCGACCCGGCGTCATTCGCGGATAGGCGGGGGTCGTGGCGCAACCAGCGCAAGCGGCGGGAGTGGGAGGTGTTCCACGCCCTGCGCGAGGGGCACGTGCCCGACGGGGTCGTCGAGGTCACCGCCCCGGCGGGTGTCCACGTCGTCGACCACGTGACCGCGACCTGGCTCCCCGGTCGGCTGCGGGTGTGACCCAGCGCACTTCCCGCGCCGTTCCGGCCGGGACGCTGCCCAAGTAGGCTGACGTCGTCGAGTGAGTAGTCCGGTACCCCTGAGGTGGACTGGAACGAAAGGTTCGCAACATGACGCTTCCCCTGCGTGTGGGCGTGATCGGTGCCGGCCGCGTCGGAGCCGTGCTGGCTGCCGCCCTCCGGGCCGCCGGCCACGAGGTCGTGGCGGTCGCCGGTGAGTCCGACGCCTCCCGCAGCCGGGCCCGGGCCCTGCTGCCAGGGGTCGCGGTCGCCAAGCCCACCGTCGTCGCCCGCGGCTGTGACCTGCTGCTGCTCACCGTGCCCGACGACATGCTCGGCAACGTCGTCTCCATGCTCGCCGCGAGCGGTGCACTCCACCGTGGCCAGTACGTCGTCCACACCTCGGGCCGTCACGGCCTGGCCGTGCTCGAGGAGGCCACCCGCCTCGGTGCCCGGCCGGTGGCGATGCACCCCGCAATGACCTTCACCGGGACCGACGTCGACCTGCCCCGGCTCGGTGGCTGCGTCTTCGGCGTGACCGCCGGCGAGGCCGAGCGCGAGATCACCGAGCGGCTCGTCGCCGACCTCGGTGGCCGTCCGATGTGGGTCGCCGAGGATCGCCGCACGCTCTACCACGCCGCGCTCGCGCACGGCGCCAACCACCTCGTCACCCTGGTCGCACAGGCGCGGGAGATGCTCGAGGTAGCCGCGGGCGACGACGGTGCCTTCGACCCTTCCGACACCCTGCGGCCGCTGCTCGCCGCCGCCCTCGACAACGCCCTGCGCGAGGGCGACGCCGCCCTGACCGGCCCGATCGCCCGGGGTGACGTCAACACCGTGCAGGCCCACCTCGAGGAGATCGCCGCTCACGCGCCGCACACGTTGGCGTCCTACACCGCCCTGGCGCGTGACACCCTCGACCGGGTCGTCACCGACGGCCGGGTGCTCCCGATCCGCGGGGTGAAGGTGCGCCGCCTGCTCGACACCGCGCTCGCCTCCGCCGGGACGGCGCTCGCCGCCGTCCGCCGCGGGCGCTGAGCGCGCCGAGCGACTGCGATGACCACGCCGACCCCCTCGCAGCCTGCCCTCACGTCCACGCGGGCAGAGCTCGCCGACCTGCTGGCCCCGGCCCGGGCGGCGGGGCAACGGGTCGGTCTCGTCGCCACCATGGGTGCGCTCCACGAGGGCCACGCCTCCCTGGTGCGCGCGGCCCGCGGGGTGGTCGGCACCGGGCCCGTCGTGGTCTCGATCTTCGTCAACCCGCTGCAGTTCGGGGCGGGGGAGGACCTCGACCGCTACCCGCGCACGCCGGCCGCCGACCTCTCGCTGTGCGCCATCGAGGGCGTCGACGTGGTGTTCGCACCCGGCATCAGGGAGGTCTACCCCACCGGTGACCCGCTGGTGACCGTCGAGCCCGGTCCGCTGGCCACGATCCTCGAGGGCCGCACCCGGCCGGGCCACTTCCGCGGCGTCCTGACCGTGGTCGCCAAGCTGTTCGGGCTGGTGGGTCCCGACGTCGCCGTCTTCGGGCAGAAGGACTACCAACAGCTCGCGCTGGTACGCCGGATGGTCGCCGACCTCTGCCTGGGCGTGGAGATCGTCGGGGCGGAGACCGTGCGCGAGCCCGACGGTCTGGCCCTGAGCAGCCGCAACCGCTTCCTCGACCGTGAGCAGCGCCAGGAGGCGCTGGTCCTGAGCCGGGCCCTCCGGGCGGCCCAGGACGCCGCCGGCGCCGGCCGCGTGGCCGCCCTCGACGCGGCGCTCGCCGAGGTCGCGAAGGAGCCCGGGGTCGAGGTCGACTACCTGGTCGTCACCGCGCCGGACCTCGGCGACCTGCCCGACGACGTACCGGCCGGCACAAAGGGCAGGGTGCTCGTGGCCGCGCGGGTCGGCAGCACCCGGCTGATCGACAACCTGCCGCTGACGTTGGGCGGTGCGTGATGTCGCGGACTGCCCGCTCCGTGCCGCAGCGACTGACCGCCCCCGAGCCGGGGTGGACCACGCGCGCCGACGTCGTGGTGATCGGCTCCGGCATCGCCGGGCTGACCGCCGCCCTCCGGATCCATGCCGCGGACCGGTCGCTGAAGCTGCTCGTGGTCACCAAGGACGTGCTCGACGCCGGCAGCACCCAGTGGGCCCAGGGCGGCATCGCCGCCGCGCTCGGCCCCGAGGACTCACCGGCCGACCACGAGCGCGACACCCTGGTCGCCGGGGCGGGCGCCTGCGACCCCGACGCCGTGCGTGCGCTGGTCACCGAGGGGCCGGCCGCCGTCCACGAGCTGATAGCGCTCGGCACCATCTTCGACACGGCGCCCGACGGCGAGCTCAGCCTGACCCGGGAGGGCGGCCACCACCGGGACCGGATCGCGCACGCCGGCGGCGACGCGACCGGCGCGGAGATCCAGCGGGCGCTCATCGCGGCTGTGGAGCGCGCGCCTGCGATCGAGGTCATCGAGCACGCTCTCGCCGTCGACCTGCTGCTCGACGGCCCGGTCGGCGACCCGGCGTCGGGCATCGCGGGCGTCACCCTCCACGTGATGGGCGAGGGCCAGCGCGACGGGGTGGGCGCCGTCCACTGCCGCGCGGTCGTGCTCGCCTCGGGCGGGCTCGGCCAGGTCTTCTCCCAGACCACCAACCCGGCGGTCTCGACCGGCGACGGGATGGCGGTCGCGGTCCGCGCCGGCGCCGTGCTGCGCGACCTGGAGTTCGTGCAGTTCCACCCGACCGTGATGTACCTCGGACCCGACTCCCGCGGCCAGCAGCCGCTGATCTCCGAGGCGGTACGCGGAGAGGGCGCCTTCCTGGTCGACTTCGAGGGCAACCGCTTCATGCAGGGCCAGCACGAGCTCGCCGACCTCGCCCCGCGGGACGTGGTCGCCAAGGCGATCCACCGGCGGATGGCCGAGACCGGCCACCCCCACCTGTGGCTGGACGCCCGCCACCTCGGTGCGGCCTTCTGGGAGCGACGCTTCCCGACGATCCTGGCCACCGCCCGCGAGCACGGCGTCGACCCCGTCACCGAGCTGATCCCGGTAGCGCCGGCCTGTCACTACGCCTCCGGCGGGGTCGCCACCGACCTCCAAGGACGCTCGTCGGTCCCGGGGCTCTATGCCACCGGTGAGGTGGCCTGCTCCGGGGTCCACGGCGCCAACAGGCTCGCCTCCAACTCGCTGCTCGAGGGGCTGGTGTTCTCCCGGCGGATCGCCGGCGTGCTCCCGAGCGAGCTCCGTCCGTGGACCGCACCGACCGGGGACGCCCGCACGCCCGGCCTGGTGGCGGGCGACGTACGCCGCGGGCTCCAGGCGGTGATGACCGCGGAGGTCGGGGTGCTCCGCAGCGCTGACGGCCTCGGGAGGGCGCTCGAGAGCCTCCAGGCGTTCGTCGGTGACACCGACGCCCGGGTCGAGCAGGACGCCTGGGAGACGACCAACCTGGTGACCGTGAGCCTGGCCCTCGCCGACGCGGCCCGGCTGCGCGAGGAGACCCGGGGGTCGCACTGGCGCGAGGACTTCCCCGAGCGCGCCGACGAGCGCTGGTCGGGCCATTTCGACACGGTGCTCGTCGACGGCACCACCCGGGTAGCGTTCACACCGGCCGCCCCCAGCGACGGAGGACCCGCATGACTCCGCTCTCCGGCCTCCCACCGTCCCTGGTCGCCGAGATCACCGCCGCCGGCCTGGACCCTGCGGCGGCGCACGCCGCCGTGCTGGCCGGGCTGGCCGAGGACCTCCCGGACGGAGGTGTCGACGTCACGAGTGCGGCGACGATCCCGGTCGATGCGCAGGGGCGGGCCGACTTCGGCGCGCGCGGTCCCGGTGTCGTAGCCGGGCTCGGCGTCGCCGCGCTCGTCTTCCATACCGTGATGGGCGACGACGTCGAGGTCACCGACCGGGTCGCTGACGGGTCGCGGGTCGCGGCCGGCGACGTGGTGATGCGGGTCAGCGGACCGACCCGGGGACTGCTGACCGCCGAGCGCACCGCGCTCAACTTCGCCTCCCACCTCTCCGGCATCGCCACCGCGACCGCACGGTGGGTCGAGGCGCTCGCCGGCACCCGGGCGCGGGTGCTCGACACCCGCAAGACCCTGCCGGGTCACCGCGCCCTGCAGAAGTACGCCGTGCGCTGCGGCGGCGGGGTCAACCACCGGTTCGGTCTGACCGACCTGGCCATGGTCAAGGACAACCATGTCGTCGCAGCCGGGGGTGTCGTGCCGGCCTACGAGTCGGTCCGGGCGGCGTACCCCGACCTTCCCGTCGAGGTGGAGGTCACCGACCTCGGCCAGCTGCGTGAGCTGCTAGCGGCGGGCTGCGACCGGATCCTGCTGGACAACATGGACTCGCCCACGATGGCCGCGGCGGTCCGCCTCACCGCGGGGCGGGCCACGTTGGAGGCCTCCGGCGGGCTCACCCTCGCCCGGGCCCGGGAGGTCGCCGAGACGGGCGTCGACTTCATCTCCGTCGGCGCCCTGACCCACTCGGTCACCGTCTTCGACCTCGGCATGGACCTCGCGGAGCACTGAGCCGTGGCCCTGCTCGCCGCCGACATCGGCAACAGCCACACCGTCGTCGGGCTCCTCGAGGACAGTGTGGTGGTCGCGCACTGGCGGGTCTCGACCGACGAGCGACGCACCGCCGACGAGTGGGCGCTGCTGCTGCGTGGTCTGATCGCTTCCGCTCCCGGCGTGCCGACGGTGACCGGGATATCGGTGTGCAGCGCGGTTCCGGCCGTTCTCCACGAATGGCGGGAGATGGCGCTCGCGCACTTCCCCGGCGTCACCCACGTCGTCGTCGAACCGGGAATTCGCACCGGTATCCCGGTGCTCATGGACAACCCGCGCGAAGTGGGCGCCGACCGCATCGTCAACGCCCTCGCCGCGGCCTCGCTCTACGGCGGCCCGGCGATCGTGGTCGACTTCGGCACGGCCACCACCTTCGAGGTCCTCAATGCCCGGGGGCAGTACGTCGGGGGCGCGATCGCGCCCGGCATCGAGATCTCGCTGGACGCGCTCGGCCGTCGCGGAGCCCAGCTGCGCAAGGTGGAGCTGGTACGGCCGCGTTCGGTGATCGCCAAGAACACCGTCGAGGCACTGCAGTCGGGCCTGCTCTTCGGCGTCGCGAGCCAGGTGGAGGGCCTGGTCGGCCGGATGGTCGCCGAGCTCGGTGTGCCGGTCGAGGACGTCGCGGTCGTGGCCACCGGCCACCTGGCACCCCTCGTCGTCGACGAGTGCGGCTGCTTCACCGCCCACGATCCCTGGCTCACCCTGCGCGGCCTCGAGCTCGTCTATCTGCGCAATTGCCCCTGACACGTCGCCGACACCGATATCGTCAACCGCCTTTTCGTGCCGTTGGCATCGTCATGAATTGCTGCACCGGTCTAATCCAGTGAGGTGGCCGGAATTCCCTTCCTAAACCCCGACGCGCTAAAGTCGAAACGACAGCACTCGAGGTTTATGGAAAGGATCGACCATGGCGCAAAAGGTCAATATCGTTCTCGTCGACGACGTCGACGGGAGTGAGGCCACCGAGACGGTGTCCTTCGCTCTCGACGGCACCGGCTACGAGATCGACCTGAGCGACAAGAACGCCGGCGGCCTGCGTGACGCGCTGGCGCCGTACCTCGGGCACGCTCGCAAGGTCTCCGCCGGCAACCGCCGCCCGGGTCGCAAGTCAGGTGGCTCCACCAGCGGCGCCGGGCTCGGCCCCAGCCCGCGACTGGTCCGCGACTGGGCCCGCTCCAACG
>JBDSLK010000180.1:0-67532 GCA_039916425.1 Nocardioides sp. | reverse complement strand
GAGTCGTAGTCGGGCGCGATCTGCGCGCCGGTGTACCCCGAGCCGCCATCGAGCCGGATGCCCATGCCCTCGCCCGCTCGGAAGACCTCGATGCGGCCGGTGTCGGGCTGGAAGTTCTTCCGCGGGTCCTCGGTGGTCACGCGACACTGCACGGCGACGCCGCGCACGGTGATCGTGCTCTGCGAGAGACCGAGCTCGGCGAACGTCGCGCCACCCGCGATGCGGATCTGGGACTGCACGAGATCGACGCCTGTGACCTCCTCGGTGACCGTGTGCTCGACCTGGATCCGCGGGTTCATCTCGATGAAGACATAGGTGCCGTCGGGGTCGAGGAGGAACTCGACGGTGCCCGCGTTGCGGTAGCCGATCTGCTGAGCGAACCGCACCGCGTCGGCGCACATCCGGTCACGCAGCTCGGCGGGCAGGTTGGGTGCCGGCGCGATCTCGACCACCTTCTGGTGCCGGCGCTGCACCGCCTTGTCGAACGACGACCCGCGGCAGGTCAGCTTGGCCAGCATCGAGTCGAAGTGCGCCGAGATCTCGGCACCGGTGTACGTCGTACCGCCGTCGAGGCGGACGCCCGCACCGCCGGGAGAGCGGTAGGTCGTGATCTTGCCGGTGTCGGGCCGGAACCCGTTGGCGGGGTCCTCGGTCGTGATCCGGCACTGGAGTGCGGCACCGCGCAGGGAGACCGTGTCCTGGGAGAGACCGAGGTCGGCAAGCGTCTCGCCGGACGCGATCCGCATCTGCGACTGCACCAGGTCGACGTCGGTCACCTCCTCGGTGACCGTGTGCTCGACCTGGATGCGGGGGTTCATCTCGATGAAGACGTAGTGGCCGCGAGGGTCGAGGAGGAACTCCACGGTGCCCGCGTTGCGGTAGCCGATCTCGCGGGCGAAGCGCACCGCGTCGGCGCACATGCGCTCCCGGGTGGCGGGGTCGAGGTTGGGCGCGGGCGCGATCTCGACGACCTTCTGGTGGCGTCGCTGCACCGAGCAGTCGCGCTCGAAGAGGTGGATCACCTCGCCCGCCCCGTCGGCGAGGATCTGCACCTCGATGTGGCGGGGGTCGACGACGGCCTGCTCGATGAAGACCTCCGCATCGCCGAAGGCCGCCTCGGCCTCGCGCATGCAGGTCTCGATCGCCTCGCGCAGCGCCGACTCCTCGTCGACCTTGCGCATGCCGCGGCCGCCGCCGCCGGCGACCGCCTTGACGAAGAGCGGGTACGGCATCGACGCGCTCGCCGCGACGAGCGACTCGACGTCCGTGGACGGCTGCACGCCGGCCAGGACCGGCACGCCCGCGGCCTTGGCGGCGGCGATGGCCCGCGCCTTGTTGCCGGTCAGCGTGAGCACGTCGGCGGTCGGACCGATGAAGGTGATGCCGGCGTTGGCGCACGCCTCCGCGAGGCGGGGGTTCTCACTGAGGAAGCCGTAGCCGGGGTAGATCGCGTCAGCACCGGCGCGCACCGCGACGGCCACGATCGCGTCGGCGTCGAGGTAGGCCCGGACCGGGTGGCCGCGCTCGCCGATCTCATAGGCCTCGTCGGCCTTGAGCCGGTGCTCGGACCAGCGGTCCTCGTAGGGGAACACCGCGACGGTCCGGGCGCCCAGCTCGAAGGCGGCCCGGAAGGCCCGGATCGCGATCTCGCCACGGTTGGCCACGAGCACCTTGGAGAACACCGCTCAGCTCCTCTGGGCCGGGAAAGGAGGCACCAGCCTAGGGCGACCCGCAGCCCCGGAAGCCCGCTGGTCCGAGTCGTGAGTACGCCGCCGCCCCGATGCCGCCCTCAGTCCGGAGCGGTCAGCCCACGCAGCTCGCTGACCAGGTCGCCCACCTGGAGCACCAGGCGGTCGACCCGCCGGACCTCGTGGCCCACGGTCTCGGCGTCAACCCCGAGGGCCGGGGCGAGGTCGGCCACCCGGTGGAGGCTGAACTGGATCGCGGCGAGGGCGTTGTTGACGTCGTGGCTGATCTCGGTGGCGCGGCCGGCGCGCACCGGTGCGGACGCACGACCCACGGACCCCGCCGTGGCAGCAGCCGCCGGAGCGGAGGGGGCGGCCTCGGTGGTCGCGACCCAACGGTAGCCGGCCCCGCTCTCGGTGCGGATGTAGCGCGGTGAGGAGGCGTCGTCGTCGATCTTGGCGCGCAGTGAGCGCAGGTGGACGCGCAGCGCCTGACGCGTCTCGCCGCCGTAGCTGTCGTCCCACGCGTGGGCGAGCAACCACCGGTGGGTCAGCAGCTTGCCGGGGTTGGTGGCGAAACCCTCGAGGAGCCGCCACTCCGTCGGCGTCAGACGAGTCTCCTTGCCGGCCACCTCCACGCGACGCTCCACCACGTCGATGCCCAGGTCTCCGAAGCGGAGGTGCTGCGCGGCCGGCTCCGCGCCCGGGCGACGGAGCAGGGCGTTGACCCGGGCGACGAGCTCGCGGACGCCGAACGGCTTGACGAGGTAGTCGTCGGCGCCGGCCTCCAACGCCGCGACCTTGCGCTCCTCCTGGTCCATCCCGGAGAGGATCAAGATGGGCGCGGCGTACCACGACCGGAGGCGGGTGGTGACCTCGATGCCGTCCATGTCCGGGAGGCCGAGGTCCAAGATGACCAGGTCCGGGGCGAAGGTCGCGGCGGCGCTGAGGGCGGCGAGCCCGTCGTGCGCGTCGTCGACCACGTGGCCCAGCCGTTCCAGCACGTCCCTGACCGCACGAGCTAGGTTCACCTCGTCGTCGACCACGAGCACCCGGGGCATGGGGCGAGCCTACGGGCACGGCTCGGGTACCCGCGGGTGAGACCCGTTCTCCCAGTCTGACCGTCTGCGCCTTCGTGCGCTCCACGCCCCGCTAGAGGGTGGCGAAGCACCGTGACGGGCGGGGGTGAGCTGACTCGGACCCACGAGCGTGAGGAACTTGTGAATCCCCACCCTCGCGGAGCAGCCGCGTGTGAGGCTGACGCCATGAGGTCCTTGCCCGTCCCCCTGAGAGTGGCAGCTCCCGTATGACACGGATCGTGCTCGCGGAGGACAACCAGGACATCCGTGAGCTCATCGTGATGACGCTCGAGCGACAAAGCTACGACGTCGTGGCCTGCGCGACGGGCGACCAGGCGCTGCAGGACTGCCTCGAGGAGGCACCCGACCTGGTGCTCCTCGACATCAGCATGCCCGGCCAGCTGGACGGCCTGGACGTGACCCGCAGTCTGCGTGCCGACTCCAGGACGGCGGAGGTGCCGGTGATCCTGCTGACGGCCCGCGCCCAGGAGGCGGACGTACTGTCGGGGATGACGGCCGGTGCGAACGACTACCTCGTCAAGCCGTTCAGCCCCCGGCAGCTGGTGGCCAGGATCGCCGCCCTGATCTCCCCCTGAGAGCCGGCCCCGGAGGGCTCAGTGCTGACCACCGACGGCGCCGGGGATGAGAAGGGCCCCTGGGAGTGAGGGCCTGGGAGTCTTTCAACGTCCTCGCCGCCGCAGAGGTCGGCCCATGGCACCGCGCGTGTGACGGTCTTTGGTCCCACATCCAGGTGTCCCGGGCCTCATGTCCGGGGGCGCGGTCCCGCGGCAGGCTGGTTCGCACAGAGCGACCCAGGGAGATGACGATGACGATGCCGCGACGCCGCGCGACCGGCCCCATGGCTGACACCACCACCGGCCCGACCACCACCGGGACGGGGCAGCGGCCATGAACCCCCTTGGCCGCCCCGTCGCGCTGGTCGTGCACGAGTCGATGTTCGGCAACACCGCGACGATCGCCGACGCCGTCGCCCGCGGCCTGGCCCTCCAGGGCATCGCGGTCTCGACCGTCGACGTCGCCGAGGCCCCCGCCGGAGACGTCGGCGAGGCCGACCTGCTGATCATCGGCGGACCCACCCATGCGTTCTCGCTGAGCCGGCCCGGCACCCGGGCCGACGCGGTCCGGCAGGGTGCCGACCCCCGGCACGCCACCACCGGCCTGCGTGAGTGGATCGACGGCCTCTCGCGCGTACCGGCCGGGACGGTCCGGCTGTCTGCGGTCTTCGACACCCGGGTGAGCAAGGTCAGTCGACTGCCGAAGTCGGCGGGCACGCGAGCCGGGCACCTCCTCCAGGCCCGGGGCTACACCCTGCTCGAGCGACCGATGGCGTTCGTCGTCGCGGACGTCTCGGGTCCGCTGCTCGACGGCGAGGCCGGACGAGCGGTCGCCTGGGGACGGGCCCTGGCCCGGGAGTGCGAGGAGCGGCTGACCGTCACAAGGGCACGGTCCAGCTGACCGTCGTCCCGGCCGACGAGGACTCGACGCGGCACGAACCGCCGAGTCCCTCGGCGCGCTGACGCATGTTGAGCAGCCCGCTCTCCGGCACCTCGCCCCGCACCCCCGACCCGTTGTCGGCGACCACCAGCCGCACGTCGTCGGCGACGGTCAGGGTCACCTCCACGGCGCTCGCCCGAGCGTGCCGGGCGGCGTTGGAGAGGGCCTCGCCCAGGACGGCGAGCAGGTGCGGCGCGGTCTGCTGGTCGATCCGGGTGCGCACCGGCCCGTCCAGCTGCAGGGAGGGTCGGAACTTCAAGGTGGCGGCGGCACGCTCGACGAGCCGCGTCACCTCGGTCTGGATGTCGGCGGCCTCGTCGGAGGCCCCGAGCGCGAAGATGGAACGTCGGATGTCGCGGATGGTGGCGTCGAGGTCCTCGACCGCGACCTCGAGCCGCTTGGTCACCTGGGGATCCGCCACCAGCCGGCTCACGCTCTGCAGGCTGAGCCCGATCGCGAAGAGCCGCTGGATCACCAGGTCGTGCAGGTCGCGCCCGATCCGGTCCCGGTCCTCGAAGAGGGCCAGCCGCTGCTGCGCCTCCCGCGCCCGCGCCACCTGCAGGGCCAGCGCGGCCTGCTCGGCGAAGCTCGCCGGCAGCACCGCGTCGACGTTGTGGAAGCCGTCGGCGTTCTCGGGAGTCCAGGCGAGGGCGAGCACGCCCTCGACGCCCTCGGGGTTGCGCAGCGGCACGATGATCGCGGGACCGAGGGCGGACCGGCCGTCGTCGCCGTGACCGCCGTAGCGCGGCACCCGGAGAGGCTCGCCGGTCCGCACCACCTGGCGAGACAGCGAGGCGTCCAGGACGAGCCCGTCCACGGCGTCGGTGACCGCCTCGCCGCCGGAGACCGCCCGGACGTCGTGCTCGTCGTCGTCGGTGCCGGTCGCGATCCAGGCGACGTCGGCGCCCGCGACCTCCCGCGCCCGCTCGGCCACGGCCTGCAACGCGTCCTGTCCCGTGCCGGCGCCGGCGAGCAGGGCGGTGATCTCCGCCGTGGCGGACAGCCAGCGCTGCCGGCGCGCCGCCTGCTCGTAGAGCCGGGCGTTCTCGATGGCGACCCCCGCCGCGGCGGCCAGTGCGATCACGACGTCCTCGTCGACCTGGGTGAAGTCGACACCACCCACCTTCTCGGTCAGGTAGAGGTTGCCGAAGACCTGGTCGCGGATGCGCACGGGGACGCCGAGGAACGAGCTCATCGGCGGGTGAGAGGCCGGGAAGCCATAGGAGGCCGGGTGGGCCGCGATGTCGTGGAGGCGCAGGGGCCGCGGGTGCTCGGTGATCATCCCCAGCAGCCCGTGGCCCGTGGGCAGCTCGCCGATCTCGACGACCTGCTCCTCGGACATGCCGTGGTGGATGAAGGTACGCAGCCGGCGGTCGGGTCCGTGGCCGAGCACCCCGAGAGCGGCGTACTGCGCGCCGACGAGCTCGCTGGCGATCCGCACGATCCGGCTGAGCACGCCGTCGAGGGATAGGTCGGCTGCCATCGACACCACCGCGTCGAGGAGCAGGCGCAGCCGGGCCTGCTCGTCGAGGGCCCCGTGGACGCGCTTGAGCACCTCACGGAGCAGCAGGTCGAAGTCGGTTCGGGACAGCTCCTCGCTGCCGTCGCCGGTCACGTCACTGGTGCTTGAGCGAGAAGATCGCGGCCTGGGTCCGACTCTCGAGCCCCAGCTTGGCCAGCAGCGACGAGACGTAGTTCTTGATCGTCTTCTCGGCGAGGTACATAGTCTCGGCGATCTGGCGGTTGGTCATCCCCTCGCCGATGAGCTCGAGGATCCGCTGCTCCTGGGCCGTCAGCCGGTCGAGGACGGGGTCGGCCCGGGGACCCGTGCGGACCCGGTCCAGCACCTGTGCGGTCACGGCCGGGTCGAGCATCGACTGGCCGGCGGCCACCCGACGGACGGTCTCGAGGAGGTCGTTGCCGCCGACCTGCTTGAGGATGTAGCCCGCCGCCCCGGCCATGATCGCGGCGAACAGCGCCTCGTCGTCGTCGTACGACGTCAAGATGAGCGCCTTGATCGTCGGGTCCTGCGAGCGTACGTCGCGGCAGACGTCGATGCCGGAGCCGTCCGGCAGCCGCCCGTCGAGGATGGCGACGTCGGGGCGGAGGGCGGGAATCCGCCGGGTGGCCTCCTGGGCGAGCCCGGACTCCCCGACCACCTCGATGTCGCCCTCGCTCTCGAGCAGCTCACGCAGGCCGCGGCGGACGATCTCGTGGTCGTCGAGCAGGAACACGCGGATGCGCGGGGGCGTGGGGGACTCGTCGGCATCGGCCATGGGTCGAAAGTAGCGCGTCCCGGCAGGGGGCGGGTGAGGCTCGGAGGCCCGGGAGCCGAGGACTTTGGTCCCTGCCCAGCGTCCGGGGAGCGCCGTCAGGCTCAGGAGTAAGCCACGACGAGCAACCGGGAGGACGCCATGCTGGTGCGAGACGTGATGTCGCGACGCCCCTGGACCGTGGGCAGCGGCACCTCGGTGACCGGGGCCCTCCGGCTCCTCGCCGAGCACCGGGTCACCTCCCTTCCGGTGGTCGACGCCCGGCAGCGCCTGATCGGTGTCGTCAGTGAGGCCGACCTCATCCGGCGAGCCCTGGTCGCCGACCCCCGGGCCCAGGAGACACCACGCGAGGACGCCGGTGTCGCGCAGGCCAGGACCGTCGACGAGGTGATGACCCGCGACGCGGTCACCACCCGGGAGAGCGCGGACCTCCTCGACGTGGTCGCGCTGATCACGGCCCGCGGGTTCAAGAGCCTGCCGGTGGTCGACCCCGACGACCACGTGGTGGGGATGGTCAGTCGCAGCGACGTCGTCCGCGCCCTGGCGCGGTCCGACGAGGCCCTCCAGCGCGAGGTGGGCACCACCCTGAGCGAGCTCGGCCACGCCGACTGGCACGTCGAGGCGGCCGACGGCGTCGTCGCGATCGACGGCCCCCGCAGCCCTGCGGACGTCTCCTTGGCCCGGTCGGCCGCCCACTCCGTGCCCGGTGTCGTTGAGGTCAGGGTCGGCTGAGCCGATGACCCCACCGAACCCGGCCGTGGCCCGTCGCCTGGTCGCGCTCGCCAGCCGCGCGCCCAGCGTCCACAACACCCAGCCGTGGACCTGGCACGTCGTGGACGACTGCCACTTCGAGCTGCTCGCCGACCGGGGTCGGCAGCTGACGGTCAACGACCCGGACGGCCGCAACCTCACGATCAGCTGTGGCGCGGCCCTCCACCACCTGCTGGTCGCCGCTGCGGCCCTCGGCGTCGAGGCGGGCCCGACGGTCGCGCCCGACGCCGGCCGACCCGACCTGCTGGCGCGGGTAACGCTCGCGGGCGGCGTGCCGGCCGCCGACTCCGCCGACCTGCTCCACGCCATCGAGCACCGGTGCACCGACCGTCGGCGCTTCACGGCCTGGCCGGTGCCGGACGAACGGCTTACCCACCTCGCCGACGCCGCGTCGGGGTGGGGTGCCCACGTCGTTCCCGTGACCGACGTGGCGATGCGCTTTCGCACCGAGCTGCTCGTCTCCCGGGCCATGTCGGCGCAGCGCCACGACGAGGCCCTGCTCGCCGAGCAGCGGCAGTGGGTCACCGACGGCCGGCTGGACGGCATCCCGCCCACCTCGGCGATCCCGCCCCCCTCGGCCCGCGGGCCCGAGCCGCCCAACCGGTACGTCGACGACGTGGCCGCAGCCGACCCTCGCAGCCTGATCGAGGGGTCCGACGGGCTGCTCGCCGTGTGCACCCCGGGCGACGGCGTGGCGGACTGGATGAGCGCCGGGATGGCGTTGAGCGCACTCTGGCTGCGCGCCACCCAGGCCGGGCTCTCGATCGTCCCGCTCAGCCAGGTGATCGAGGTCGTGGAGACGCGGGAGGGGCTCCGGCACGTCGTGCTGGGCGACCAGGCCCGGCCCCAGATCCTGGTCCGCGTCGGCTGGCAGGAGATCTCGCGCGCCAGCCTCCCCCGGACCCCCCGCCGTCCGGTCGACGAGGTGCTCGTCCACTGACCGCCCGCTCGCCGCGACCTGCCTGACCCGCCCGACCCGCCTCACAAGGAGATTCCGCGTGGACACCCTGGACATCGCACGGTGGCAGTTCGCCATCATCACCGTCTACCACTTCATGTTCGTCCCGATCACGATCGGCCTGTCGGCGATGATCGCGAGCTACGAGGTCGCCTGGCTGCGCACCGGTCACGAGCAGTGGCTCCGGCTCACCAAGTTCTTCGGCAAGCTCTTCCTGATCAACTTCGCCATCGGTGTCGTCACCGGCATCGTGCAGGAGTTCCAGTTCGGCATGAACTGGAGCGACTACTCCAGGTTCGTCGGCGACATCTTCGGGGCGCCACTCGCGATCGAGGGTCTGCTGGCGTTCTTCTTGGAGTCGACGTTCCTCGGACTCTGGATCTTCGGCTGGGACCGGCTCTCACCGCGGCTGCACGCCGCCTGCATGTGGCTCGTGCATCTCGGCACGCTGTTCTCGGCGTACTTCATCCTGGCCGCGAACTCGTGGATGCAGAACCCCGTCGGCTACCGCTACAACCCCGACACCGGCCGCGCCGAGCTCAACGACTTCGCGGCCGTGCTGCTCAACAAGGTGCAGCTGGTGACCTTCCCCCACGTGGTGCTGTCGGCCTACCTGACCGGTGCGGCGTTCGTGGTTGGGATCGCGCTGTGGCACCTCTACCGGGACGAGTCGCGCGCGGACCACTCGCTCTACCGCTCCGCGGTGCGCACCGGCGCCGCGGTCGTGCTGGTCGCCGGGCTGGGCGTGGCTCTCACCGGCGACGTGCAGGGCAAGATCATGACCGACGTCCAGCCGATGAAGATGGCGGCGGCCGAGGGGCTCTACGCCACCGAGGAGCCGGCGGCGTTCTCGGTGCTGACGATCGGCTCGTTGGACGGGTCGGAGGAGAAGTTCTCGATCCGGATCCCCAACCTGCTGTCGTTCCTGGCCACCGGGACGCTCAACGGCCAGGTCACCGGCATCGACGACCTGCGGGCGGAGTACCAGCAGACCTACGGCGCCGACCCGGGAGCGGCGTACTACTCCCCCGGCGACTACACCCCGAACATCGCGCTGACCTACTGGAGCTTCCGGTTGATGATCGGGCTCGGCCTGGCGGCCGCGGCCATCGCCGCCTGGATCCTCTGGGCGACCCGGCGCGGCCGTGCCCCCACCGGCCGGCCCCTGCTGCTGGCCGGCATCTCGCTGCCCTTCCTGCCGTTGCTGGCCAACTCCTTCGGGTGGATCTTCACCGAGATGGGGCGCCAGCCCTGGGCCGTCTTCGGCCTGATGACGACCGCGCACGGGGTCTCCCCGACCGTGAGCGTCACGGAGGCCCTGATCTCCCTGATCGTGCTGACGCTCCTCTACGCGGCGCTCGCCGTGATCGAGGTGCGGCTGATGCTCACCTACCTGCAGAAGGGGGCCGAGCAGCTGCCCGTCCCCTCCGACACCGACGACACCGATGCCAAGGCCGACCGCCCGTTGGCCTTCGCCTACTAGACGAGAGCGGCAGACCATGGAACTCACCACCGTCTGGTTCGGCCTCATCGCCGTGCTGTGGATCGGCTACTTCACCCTCGAGGGTTTCGACTTCGGGGTCGGGATGCTCCTGCCCGTGCTCGCCAAGGACGACACCGAGCGCCGGGTCCTCATCAACACGATCGGCCCGGTCTGGGACGGCAACGAGGTCTGGGTCCTCGTCGCCGGCGGCGCGACCTTCGCGGCCTTCCCGGAGTGGTACGCGACCCTCTTCAGCGGCTTCTACCTGCCGCTGCTGCTGATCCTCGTGGCGCTGATCGTGCGCGGCCTGGCGTTCGAGTACCGCGCCAAGCGCGACGACGCGATCTGGCGGGCCCGTTGGGACGCGGCGATCATCATCGGCTCCTTCGTGCCGGCCCTGCTGTGGGGCGTCGCCTTCGCCAACATCCTGCGCGGAGTCCCCCTCGACGAGTCGGGCGAGTACGTCGGAGGGTTCTTCAACCTGTTGACGCCCTACGCCCTGCTCGGGGGCGCGACGACGCTCCTGCTGTTCCTGACCCACGGCGCCATCTTCATCTCGCTCAAGACCGACGGGCGGATCCGGCACGCGGCCCGCGACCTCGCTGTCCGGCTGGGGCTGGGCGCGACGGTGGTGACCGCACTGTTCCTGCTGTGGACGCAGCTCAGCACCGGCTCGGTCGCCTCGGCGGTCGCCTTCCTGGCCGCGGCGGTCGCCCTGGTCGGCGGCGTGCTCGCCGTCTCGCGGGGCAGGGAGGGCTGGGCCTTCCTCGGCACCTTCGTCGCGATCGCCCTCGGGGTCGGGGGCCTCTTCCTGGCCCTCTTCCCCGACGTGATGCCGACCTCGCTGGCCACCGGCCTGTCGCTGACCACGACCAACGCGGCCGCGACCGACTACACGTTGAAGATCATGACGGTGGTCGCGGTGGTGTTCACGCCGGTGGTGCTGGTCTACCAGGGCTGGACCTACTGGGTGTTCCGGCGCCGGATCTCCGTCCACCACATCCCCACCGTGCCCACCAGGCCCACCGGGCCCGCAGCGACAGCGGCGCGGTGAGGCCGTCGGACCCGCGCCTGCGCCGGCAGCTGGCGCCCGCCCGGGCCGACCTGGCCGGCGTGCTCGCCACGGGGGTCGTCGCCAGCGTGCTGGTGATCGCCCAGGCCTGGGCGGTCACCGGTCTGGTGGTGGCGGTGGTCCGCTCCGGCGACGTGACCGGGTGGGCCGTGGGCGTGGCGGCCCTGCTCGCGCTCCGCGCGGCGGTCGGCTGGCTGGGTGACGTGCTCGCCACCCGGGCAGCCGCCACCGTCGGCAGCCACCTGCGCCGCCGGGTCACCGAGGCGGTGCTGCGCAGCGACCCGCGCGGCCGACCCGGCACCGGCGAGGCGGCGACCCTGGTCACCCGGGGCGTCACGGCGGCCGAGCCCTACCTCACCCGCTACCTGCCCGCGCTCGTGCTGGCCTGCGTACTGCCGCCCCTCACGGTCCTCGCGATCGCCAGCCAGGACCTGCTCAGTGCGGTGATCGTGCTGCTCACCCTGCCGCTGGTGCCGGTCTTCGGCGTCCTGGTCGGCCTGGCCACGCGGGACCGGGCCGAGCGGCAGTGGCGGGCGATGGAGTCCCTGTCGGGACATTTCCTCGACGTGGTGCGCGGGTTGCCGACGCTCGTCGCCTTCCGCCGGGCGCGCGCCCAGTCGGCGGTGATCGGCCGGGTCACCGACCGCTACCGCCGCACCAGCCTGGACACCCTGCGCCTCGCCTTCGCGTCTTCCGCGGTGCTCGAGCTCGTCGCGACCTTGTCGGTCGCCCTGGTGGCGGTGACGGTGGGCGTGCGGCTCGCCGACGGCCACCTGTCGCTCCCGACCGCCTTGGTGGTCCTCCTCCTCGCGCCCGAGGCCTACTGGCCTCTGCGCCGGGTGGGTGCGGAGTTCCACGCCGCGGCGGAGGGGGTGGCCACCTTCGAGAAGGTGTGTGCCCTGACGGACTCCCTGGAGACCCCAGATGGCGCGACGACCGACCACGTCCCCGGCCCCGGGGACCTCGAGGTCGTCGACGTGAGCTTCCGCTACCCCGGTCGCGGCGTCCCCGCCCTCTCCCACCTGGACGCCCGGATCCCGGCGCGCGGCGTCACCGTGCTGACCGGGCCGTCGGGCTGCGGCAAGTCGACGCTGCTCGCCGTGGTGGCCGGCCTGCGCGATCCCGACGAGGGCCTGGTCACCGTCGGTGGCACACCGGTCGGCTCGTCCGCCTGGCAGGCCGGCGTCGCGTGGCTCCCCCAGCGGCCGCACTTCGTCGCCGGGACGGTCGCGGACAACCTGCGCCTCGCCGCGCCCGCGGCCCCCGACGAGGCGCTCTGGTCGGTACTGCGGCGGGTGGCGCTCGAGGAGCGGGTGCGGGCGCTGCCCGACGGGCTCGACACCGGCCTCGACGAGGACGGGGTCAGCCTGTCGGCGGGCGAGCGTGCCCGCCTCGCGCTGGCCCGGGTAGTCCTGGCCGACCGGCCCTGGGTGCTGCTGGACGAGCCGACCGCCCACCTCGACCCGGTGACCCAGCAGATCGTCCTGGACACCGTCGCCGACCTCGGCCGTGACCGGGCGGTGGTGACCGTCGCCCACGACCCGGCGGTCCTGCTGGTGGCCGACCACGTCGTGAGTCTGCCTCCGGTCCCGGCCCCCGCAGCCGTCGCGGAGCTCCCGGCCGGTCCCGTGGTGACCGACGCACCGGACCCCGTCCCGGACCTCGACCGGGACACCGAGACGAGCGCCGACGGACCCCGGCGTCCACCACGATTCGGGCGCACCACGCTGGTCGCTGCCGCGGCGTCGGCCTCCGGGGTGGCGCTGACCGCGACGGCTGGCTGGCTGATCGTGCAGGCCTCGTCGCGCCCCGCCGTACTCACCCTCCTAGTCGCCATCGTGGGCGTCCGCGCCTTCGGCCTGGCCCGCCCGGTGCTGCGCTACGTCGAGCGCCTGCACTCCCACGACGCCGCCCTCCGGCTGCTCGCCGACCGCCGGGTGCAGGTGTACGACGCGCTGGTGCCGCTGGTGCCCGGTCGGCTCGGCCGGCGGCGCGGCGACCTGCTGTCCTCGGTCGTCGACGACGTCGACAGCGTGGTCGACCGCGAGCTGCGGGTGCGGATGCCCGTCCGGTCCTTCGCCCTCGTCTGCCTGCTCGCCGCCGGGGTGGCAACCTCCCTGCTCCCCCTCGCCGGGCTCGTGGTGGGCGTCCTGACCGGGGGCGGAGCCGCCCTCGCCTACGTGGTCGCTCGACGCGGCAGCGCCCGCGCCGAGCGCGACTCCGTCGACCGGCGGGCAGCGCTGTCGACCCGGGTCGTGGAGGCACTCGAGCTCCGCGACGAGCTGGTGCTCTGGCAGCTCGTGGACGGGGTGGTGCACTCCGTCGGCCGCGTCAGCGACGACTGGGGCAGCTCCGTGCGGCGCGCCGGCCGGTGGCTGGCCGCGTCGCGCGCGGTGGTGCTGGTCGCCACCGGTGCCGCGGTGGGCGTCACGGCCCTGCTCGCAGGCCCGGCGGTGGCGCGGGGCGACGTGAGCGCACCGATGGCGGCGCTGCTGGTGCTGCTGCCACTCGCCCTCGCCGACGTGGCGCTGCCCCTGGCCGACGCCGGTGCCGTCGCCGCGCGTACCCGGGCCGCCCTTTCCCGGCTGGCCGCCCTGGAGCACCTCGCCCCGACCGTCCGGGACACGGTCAGCCGGCCGGTGTCGGCCAGCCACGAGATGGCGGTCGACGGGGTCGAGGCCGGGTGGGGACCCGGCGCCGGACTCTCCGGGCTCACGATGCGGCTGGGGCCTGGCGCACGGGTCGCCGTGGTCGGACCCTCCGGGTCGGGCAAGAGCACGCTGGCTGCCCTGCTGATCCGGTTCCTGGACCCGCGCCATGGCACCGTCCGGCTCGGCGGCCAGGACCTGCGCGACCTCGCCCTGGACGACGTACGCCGCCTCGTCGGACTCGTCGACGACGACCCGCACGTGTTCGCGACGAACGTGCTGGAGAACGTCCGCCTGGCCCGACCCGACGCCGACGACGACGCCGTCGTGGGCGCCCTGCGCCAGGCACGGCTCGGCGACTGGGTGGACTCCCTGCCCGACGGGCCGCACACGTGGCTCGGTGAGGTGTCCGGTGGCGAGCGCGCTCGGCTGGCCCTGGCCCGCTCGTTCCTCGCCGAGCAGCCGGTGCTCGTGCTGGACGAGCCGACCGCACACCTCGACCACGCCACCGCCGTGGCTATCGCGACCGAGGTCCTCGAGGCACCGACCACCACCGCTGTCGTGTGGCTCACCCACTCACCCGTGGGACTGGATCTCGTCGACGAGGTGGTGGTCCTCGGCGAGCCCGGCGTGCTCTCGCACCGGACGACCCGGGAGCTGCGCCGGGGCTGACCGGTGGGCCTGCGACTCGCTCAGGCCTTGAGCACCTGACTGACGGGCAGGTCGTCGGCCGCGTCCCAGCCCCGGCCGAGGCGACGACCGGTGAGGAGGCGCCAGGGGATCCGGACCACCTGGCTGCGGTCGCCGGCCGCCCAGGGGCGTGGCGCCCAGGTGCGCGCGATCAGGGCGAGGTCGGCCGGATCGGTGACCAGGTCGGCCCGACCGTGCGCGAGCACGCTCCAGCCGCGCTGCCGCTGGTGGTCGATCTGGTCGACCTCGAAGGCGACGTCGGCCCCCACGGCGTGCCTGGCGACGGCCCCGCCGGGCTCGACGAGCGCCACCACGGCGCTGTGGACCACGGCGTAGTTGAGCGGCAGCACCAGCGGGCCGTCCGGGGTCGAGAACCCGAGGCGGCCGACGACATCGGCACGCAGCAGCCGCTCGCACTCGCTCTCGCTGAGGGACACCGGGTCAAGCACGTCGGTCCTCCTGCTCGGTAGGGAGGCTCCCACGTTCCCGCCCCCGGCGAGCCGGGGTCAGGGTCGAAGGTCACATGTTCGCAGGTCCGTGGGCCGTGGGCCGGGACCGGCGCCCGCCGAAGACTGGGTGCGTGGACGAGATCAGCGTGGTGCCAGGAAGCATCGTCGTCGCGGTGGACGGCTCAGACGACAGTCGTCGGGCCGTCGACTGGGCGGCCGACCAGGCGGCGGCCGAGGGCCGGACCCTCACCGTGGTCACCGTCGTGCCGCCCACCGAGGCGATGGCGGCGGCCTACCTGGTCAGCGCCGGCGTCGACATGGTCGCCCTGAAGGAGGACATCGAGGCGGACGCACGCCGTGGTCTGCTCGGCGTCGTGGACCACGTGGCCGCCACCCACGCGGGTGTCCGCGTGCACACCGTGCTGACCCACGGCGACGCCCGCGCGGCGTTGATCGAGGCCTGCCGGACCGCGCACCTGATGGTCATGGGCTCACGAGGTCTCGGCGGCTTCGGCAGCCTGCTGCTCGGCTCGGTGAGCCTCGCGGTCACCCGGCACGCCGCCTGCCCGGTGGTGGTGGTCCGGCCGACCGGCGACCACGCGACCGGACACGCGGGCGTCCTCGTCGGGGTCGACGGCACACCGAACAGCGGGTCGGTGCTGCAGTTCGCGTTCCGGCACGCCTCGCAGCGCGGTCTGCCGCTCACCGTCATGCACTGCTTCTGGGAGGTCGGCGGGCTCCCTGTCGCCTCCACCGACCAGCGCTTCGAGGACCTGCGTCTGCTGGTGGCCGAGTCGGTCGCCGGACTGGCCGAGAAGTACCCCGACGTGGTCGTCACGACGCAGCTGCGGCGTGGTCTGGTCGACACCGCCTTGGGCGAGGAGGCCGAGCACCACGACCTGGTGGTGGTGGGCGGTCACCCGCGCGGCACCCTGTGGCGACTGCTCCTCGGCTCGGTGTCCGACAGCGTGCTGGAGCACGCCCACAGCCCGGTCGCGATCGTCCCCGAGCCGCCCGGACAGTCGCCGTACGCCTGAGGCCCGCCGGTCGGCCCACTTGGCCTCGCGGGGCTCGCGGGCCGTGTCTCAGCGTGCGCCGTAGTGCAGCATCGCCCAGGTGTCGTCGGCGACGACGCCGGTGACCGGCAGGCCGACCGCCCGCTGGTAGGCGCGGACCCACCGGGTGGTCGCGTCGTCGACGACGCCGTCCACCTCGAGGTCCGCCCTCGTGGCGGCGTTGAGCGCGCGCTGGACCCGGCGTACGGCGTCCTCGGCGGAGCCGTGCTTGAGCACCGGCGTGGTGCCCCGGGAGAGCAGCGACGTCCAGGTGCGCGCGTCAACGCGACCAGTGGGCCGCACCGCGGACCCCTGCTGGAACGCACGCACCGCACGCTGCACATCGCGGTCGAGGCGCCCGTCGAGCGGGCCGGGGTAGTCGCCGGCCTGTCGCAGCAGGCACTGGAGCGAGTCGACCTGCGCGCCGGAGGCACCGGTCCGCAGGTTGCGGTAGTCGGGGAAGGAGACCCGCACTCCGCAGCTGGGCCTGGCCCTCGGGGCGACCGAGCCCCGGCCGAGGTCGAGGACGTTGCGGTCGATGGTGAGTGCCAGCCCGCCGTACGCCGCCGTGACGTCGAGGGCGTACTGGTGGATCCGGGCCCCGTCGGCCCAGCTCTCCTTGCGGACCCACCGCTGCTTGACGGCGGTGTCGTCGCGCCCGTTGTCCCAGGCGTACCAGATCCGGTCGGGCATCTCGTAGGAGCCCGGCGAGAGCCTGTCGGCGTTGTCGAGGGCGTGGATGCCGGCGGAGACGCTGGAGTAGACCCCCGAGACGTAGCCCCGGTGGCGGATCTCCCGGGTCCAGCCGGACAGGAAGGCCAGCGCCGAGCGGCGGCAGTCGGTGTCGGCCACGTCGAAGCCCTCGAGGTCATACCAGAGCGTGCGCCGCTTCTCGATGCCGAGCCCCCTGGCCGTGCGTACGGCGACGACCGCCTCGGCCGCACCCTGGGCGCGCGCGGCCGCGTAGGAGTCGGTCGGGGTGGGGTCGACCAGGTCGAGACCCGGGCCGGTGCCGTAGCACGAGGCCTGCGGGCCGACCCACAACGGCAGCACCCGCCAGCCCCGATGGGTCTGCCGCGTCACCCAGGCAGCGTCGAGATGCGGCTGATCGGTCGGCTGGCAGCTGGCCATCGAGCCGCCGATGTAGACGCCCACCCCCCAGAACGGCGAGGTGGTCCGCCAGAGGTCCATCTGCTCCTGGGTCGGCGCGCAGCGCGTGTCGAAGGCGTAGCCGGTGAAGTCCTCAGCACTACGCCCGTCACCGGCCGAGGCTGGGGCGGCCAGCCCCGTCGAGACCAGGGTCAGCAGCCCCGCCACCACCGCCGTCAACAGGCCCGTCGTCAGCACCCTCCAGACCCCGGTCAGGGGGACGGCGGGCGGGACAGTGACGGGTCGCGGGTGGGCGGCTCTCACGGTGACGGCTCTCCTCGGGGTCGGGGACGGAGCGTCCAGGGTGCCTGACGGGTGGTCGCCGACCCTGGTCCGGGCGCTGGCGAGGGGCGGATCGACAACCCCTCGAGGTCGAGGTGCGGCGCCCTAGGGTGTCACTGCCAGTCGCTGACGAGGTCGACGAGGTCGGCGATGGAGTCGACGATGCGAGTAGGCCGGTAGGGGAACAGACCGACCTGCTCGGGCCGGGTCGAGCCGGTGCTGACCAGGACCGTGCGCAGGCCCGCCTCGAGACCACTGACGATGTCGGTGTCCATCCGGTCACCGACCATCACCGTGGTCTCCGAGTGCGCCTGGAGCTTGTTGAGGGCGCTGCGCATCATCAGCGGGTTGGGCTTGCCGATGAAGTAGGGCTGGCGGCCCGTGGCCGTGCTGATCAGGGCGGCCACCGAGCCGGTCGCGGGCAGCATCCCCTGGTGGCTGGGACCGCTCACGTCCGGGTTCGTGGCGATGAACCGGGCGCCGGCGTCGATGAGCCGGATCGCGCGCGTGATCGCCTCGAACGAATAGGTCCGGGTCTCGCCGAGGACGACGTAGTCGGGGTTGCGGTCGCTCATCACGTAGCCGATGTCGTGCAGCGCCGTGGTCAGCCCGGCCTCGCCCACGACGTACGCCGTGCCGCCGGGTCGCTGGTCGTCGAGGAACTGTGCCGTGGCCAGGGCCGAGGTCCAGATCGCCTGCTCGGGGACGTCGATGCCACTGCCGAGGAGCCGGGCCCGTAGATCACGCGGGGTGTAAATGGAGTTGTTGGTCAGCACCAGGAAGGACTTGCCCGACGACCTGAGGGCCTCGATGAACTCGGTGGCCCCGGCGATCGGCGTCTCCTCGTGCACCAGGACGCCGTCCATGTCGGTCAGCCAGGTCTCGATCGGTCGGGGCGAGGTCATGGGTCCAGTCTGGCGGAGGGCCTCAGCGCTCCGCTACGACGGCGGCCAGCGCCGCGAGCAACCGGTCGACATCGGCCTCGCAGGTGTACGCCGACAACCCGACGCGCACCCCGCCGGCGTCGCCGAGCCCGGAGTGCCGGCTTGCCTCGATCGCGTAGAAGCTGCCTGCGGGGGCGATGACGCCCTCGGCCGCGAGCCGGCGCTGGACGTCGGGGGGCGCCACCGCGTCGACGGTCAGCAGCAGCGTCGGCGTACGCCGCGCGGGGCAGCCGTGCACCACGACGTCGGGGAGCTCCTCGAGCCCGGCGAGGAGCCGGCGCAGCAGCCCGGCCTCGTGGGCCTCCACCGCCGACATCCCCCCGTCGAGGGACTCGATGAACTCCACCGCCGCGCTCACCCCCGCCAACAGCTCGTAGGGCAATGTGCCGAGCTCGAACCGCTCGGGCACCGCCTGCGTCGAGGGCAGCAGCTTGTCGGGGTGCAGCGACTCCAGCAGCGTCGGGGCGGCCGCCAGCACGCCGAGGTGGGGGCCGAAGAACTTGTAGGGCGAGCAGGCGAGGAAGTCGGCGCCCAGCGCGCCGAGATCGACCGGGGCGTGCGGCACCAGGTGCACCGCGTCGACGTACACCAGCGCGCCCACGGCGTGGGCGGCCGTCACTATCGCGCCCAGGTCCGGGCGGGTGCCCAGCAGGTTGGACGCGGCCGTGACCGCCACCAGGCGCGTGCGCTCGGTGAGCAGCGGTCGCATGTCGTCGAGCTCGGTCGTCACCGGGTCGAAACCCAGCCACCGGACCGTGGCCCCGGCCCGCTCGGCCGCGATCACCCAGGGCCTGATGTTGGCGTCGTGGTCGAGCCGCGTCACGACCACCTCGTCACCAGGGCCCCAGTCCTGCGCCAGGGTGCGGGCCAGGTCGAAGGTAAGCGCGGTCATCGACCGGCCGAAGACGATCCCGCGCGGGTCCGCGCCGAGCAGGCGGCCCATGGCGGCCCGGGCCCCGAGGGTGGTCGCCTCGGTCAACCGGTCGGGCTCGCTCACCTCGCCGCGCTGGCACATCCCCCACGCCATCGCCTCGGCGACCGCGTGGGCCACCTGGCGGGGCACCAGCGACCCGCCGGGGCCGTCGAAGCGGGCGAGCCCGCGCTCGAGCGGCGGGAAGGACGACCTGACTGTGGCGAGATCCATGCCGGCCATGCTGCCACCCGCTCGTCACCGGCCCGGGACGGGCTGCCCGGAGGCACGGGACCTTTCGCACTTCTCACCGAGCCGCCGCCGGGGCAGGGTCGATGGCAGGAGCAAAACGACAGGGCGACCCTGGTCCCAGGGCGCCCGGAAGGAGCACCGACATGTTGGCACTCGTGTATCACGGACCCGGCCAGAAGGCGTGGGAGGAGGTGCCGGACCCTGTCATCCTCAAGCCCACCGACATCATCGTCAAGATCAGCACCACCACGATCTGCGGCACCGATCTCCACATCCTCAAGGGGGACGTCCCCGCCGTCACGGAAGGACGCATCCTCGGGCACGAGGGTGTCGGCGTCGTTACCGAGATCGGGGCAGCCGTCGCCACCGTCGAGGTGGGCGACCGGGTGCTGCTCTCGTGCATCAGCTCCTGCGGGAGCTGCTCCTACTGCCACCAGGGCCTCTACGCCCACTGCCTGGCCGACGAGGGTGCGAGCGGAATCGGTTGGATCTTCGGTCACCTCATCGACGGCACGCAGGCCGAGCTGGTCCGGGTCCCGTTCGCCGACAACTCCGTCTACAAGCTGCCGGACGACGTCACCGACGAGGCCGCCGTGATGTTGTCCGACATCCTGCCCACCGGCTTCGAGATCGGCGTCCGCTACGGGCGGGTCAAGCCCGGCGACGTCGTCGCCGTGGTCGGCTCCGGCCCCGTCGGGCTCGCGGCGATGATGACGGCCGGGCTGTACGGCGCCGCGCGCATCATCGCCCTGGACCTCGACGCAGGCCGCCTCGAGCAGGCGCGGCGCTTCGGCGCGACCGACACCGTCGACAGCGGCGACCCGGACTGGGTCGAGCAGGTGTTGGCGCTGACCGACGGGCTCGGGGTGGACGTGGCGATCGAGGCCGTCGGCGTTCCCGACACCTTCACCGCCTGCACCCGGATCGTGCGCCCCGGAGGCTCGGTGGCCAACGTCGGCGTGCACGGCGCACCTGTCGAGCTCGCCCTCCAGGACCTCTGGATCAAGGACCTGTCGATCACGATGGGCCTGGTCAGCACCTCGACGACGCCGATGCTGCTGGCGCTGGTGGCGCAGCACAAGCTCGCGGCCGAGGACTTCGCGACCCACGCGTTCACCTTCGACGAGATGCTGGACGCCTACGACACCTTCGGCCGGGCCGCCGAGACCAAGGCGCTGAAGGTGGTCATCAAGCACTGACCTCCAGGCAGTCCCTCACCCGAGGTGCCCCAGCTGCGCGGAGGTGTCAGTCCTCCACACTGGACTGCGTCGCCCGGTAGTCCAGGTCGGCGTAGTCGGGGTGCCGCCCCAGGAATGCCTGCACGAACGAGCAGATCGGCAGCACCGACAGTCCGCGCTCGCGCACGTCGTCGAGCGCTCCCCGGACCAGGGTGCTGCCGACTCCCCTGCCCTCGGAACCGGGGAACACCTCGGTATGGGTGAGGACGGCCAGGGTCGGCGTGAGCTGATAGGCCGCGAAGCCGAGCAGTGTGTCGCCCTCGTGGATCTCGTACCGGTCGTCAGTCTCGTTGCGGGTCACGGTGAGGCCAGTGCGCATGTCCACCAGTGTGGCGCGACAATGGCCTGGCCCGACACCACCCTGCGAGGAGACCCCGTGCTCGTGACCGTGCTCGCTGGTGCCGCCGCGACCCGTCGGGTGCTGCCTGCGCTCACCACGGTCCGGTGAGCGCCCCGGCCGGGACCCGGTCGGAGGCCGGTCACCGCCCCGGCTCCCGCGAGCACCGGAGGATCTCGATCGCACTCTTCGCGGCGGGGGTGGCAACCTTCGCCCTGCTCTACAGCACCCAGGCGCTCCTCCCCGAGCTCGCCGACCAGTTCGGCGTGAGCACCGCCGCGAGCACGCTGTCCCTCTCCCTGACCACGCTCGGGCTCGGAGTCGCCCTGCTGGTGGCGGGTCCTCTCTCCGACGTGGTCGGCCGGACGTGGCTTATCCACCTCTCGCTCAGCTCGTCGGTCCTCGTCGCGGGCGCGTGTGCCCTGGCGCCGACCTGGCCGACGTTCCTCGCCCTGCGGTTGCTCGAGGGCGTCACCCTGGCCGGGCTGCCGGCCGTGGCGACGGCGTACCTCCGCGAGGAGCTGCACCCGCGCACGCACAGCCGTGCCGTCGGCCTGTACGTCGGCGGCACGGCGCTCGGTGGCATGGCGGGGAGGCTGGTGACCGGCGCCGTGGGGGAGCCGTTCGGCTGGCGGTGGGCGCTGGCGTCGGTCGCCGTGGTCGGGCTGGTCTGCACCGTCGTCGTCGGTCTGCTGCTGCCGCCCTCCCGGCGCTTCGTGCCGGCGCCGGCAGGCTTCCGCGCCCTGGCCCGGATGAGCCGGCGGGCCGTGTCGGACCCGGCCCTGCTCGCTCTCTATGGCATCGGCGCCTGCTCGATCGGCGTGCTCGTCGCTCTCTTCAACACCCTTGGCTTCCGCCTCGCCGGCGCGCCGTTCGACCTGGGCTTGGGTACCGCCAGTCTCGTCTTCCTGGTCTACCCGCTCGGCAGCGTCAGCTCCGTGGTCTTCGGACGGCTGGCCGACGCCCGCGGCCGACGGACGGTCCTGCCGGTCGGCTGCCTCATCGTGCTGCTGGGCCTCCTGCTCACGCTCCCCTCGTCCCTGCTCCTCGTGGTGCTCGGGCTGGCCGTGGTGACGATCGGGTTCTTCGCCGTCCACGGGGTCGCCAGCGGCTGGGTCCCGGCCCGGGCGCACGCCGGCGGCGTGGCGACCGGGCAGGCGGCCTCGCTCTACCTGTTCGCCTACTACCTCGGCTCCTCGGTGTTCGGCAGCGTCGCCGGCCGGGCGTGGACCCTGGCCGGGTGGCCGGGCGTGGTCACGCTGACCACTCTGCTGACCGCGGTCACGCTCGGGCTCGCGCTCCTGCTCCGCCGGACGCCCACGCTGCTGCCCTGAGCGCCCCTCCCCACCCTCCCCGCGCCGGAGCGGCGGTCGGAGCGGCGGTCGGAGCGGCGGTCGGAGGGCGTCAGAGCCGGCGTACCCGTCGGGCCTCGTCGAGGGCGAGGAGCACCGCGCCTCGCACCGCCGCCCCGTCGCCGAGCACGCCCGCCACGACCAACGGGGGCGCATCGGCCAGGGAGCGGTCGCAGAGCACCTGGACCAGCGCCGTGCGCAGCGCGACGGGCGCCAGCACCAGTGAGCCCGACAGCACGACCATCCGGGGAGCCGTCACGGCGGTGAGCCAGGACGCGGCCGTGCCGAGGACCCGGCCCGCCTCTGCGGCAGCCTCCGCGACCTCCGGGTCGTCCCGCCGGGCCAGCGCCGCGTACGTCGGCTCCCCGTCTCGACGCCGGACCCGCCGGCCGGTGGCCCGCTCGACGGCTCGCCGGACTGCCGGCCCCGAGGCGAGCGTCTCCACGCACCCCCGGCGACCGCAGCCGCAACGCGCGTCGGCGCCTGGCCAGGCGCAGTGGCCGAGCTCGCCGGCGGTGCCGTCGGCCCCGTCGAGCAGCCGGCCGGCCTCGATGATCGCGGCCCCGACGCCCTCGTCCTCGAACAGCAGGACCACGTCCCGCTGCCCGGTCGCGGCGCCCTCGCGGTGCTCGGCGATCAGGGACGACTGCGCAGCGCCCCGGACCACGACGGGCACGTCGCACCCCCGCCGGGCCAGCGCCCGGCGCAGCAGGTCGGCGACCGGGACGTCACGCCACCCGAGGTTGGGCGCCAGCACGCACCTGCCGCTCGTGGGCTGCACCAGTCCGGTCACGCTCACGCCGACGGCGCGCAGCAGCACGAGCCCGCCGATCCCCTCCATCACCTGCGCGAGACGGGCGACGACGTCGGCGAGGACCTTGGCGGCGGGCCGAGCGGCATGGGGCTCGTGCGGCACCTCCTGGGTCTGCACCGGCTCACCGAGCGCGTCCGCGATCACCAGCCGGGTGCGCCCGACGCCGAGCTCGAGGGCGGCGACGAAGGCCCGGTCCGCGGCGTACGCGACGAGGACGGCGGGCCGGCCTCCGCCCGACTCCGCCCGGACACTCCCGAGCTCGCGGACCACGCCGTCCGTCAGCAGCGCCGCCACGATCGTGGAGACGGTCTGCTTGGCCAGCCCGGTGTCGCGGGCGAGGCCGGCGCGCGAGGTCGCGCCCCCCTCCCGCAGCTGCTCCACGACGACGCGGGTGTTGGCCCGGCGGAGCGCGCTCGCCTCTTGACCACCCACGAGCGGCAGCGTACGTTACGAATTAGTCCATGTCATGGACTAATTCGCCAGAACGACCGGGAGGAACCCCCGTGACTGACAGCCTCACCCCCACGAGCGACGACCGCTTCACCTTCGGCCTTTGGACCGTCGGCTGGACCGCACGCGACCCCTTCGGCGAGCCGACCCGCCCTGACCTCGACGCCGTCGAGGCGGTGCACCGACTGGCCGAGCTCGGCGCCTGGGGCGTCACGTTCCACGACGACGACCTGATCCCGTTCGGCAGCGACGACGCCGAGCGTGACCGCCGGATCACCGCCTTCCGCAAGGCCCTCGACGAGACCGGCATGGTCGTGCCGATGGCCACCACCAATCTCTTCAGCCAGCCGGTCTTCAAGGAGGGCGGCCTGACCGCCAACGACCGTGGCGTGCGGCGCTATGCGATGCGCAAGGTGATGCGCAACATCGACCTCGCCGCCGAGCTCGGCGCGCAGACCTACGTCTTCTGGGGCGGACGGGAGGGGTCGGAGACCGAGGCGACGAAGGACGTGCGGGCCGCGCTGGACCGCTTCCGCGAAGGCCTCGACACCCTCGCGCAGTACACGATCGACCAGGGCTACGACATCCGCTTCGCCCTCGAGCCCAAGCCCAACGAGCCGCGCGGCGACATCCTGCTGCCGACCGTGGGCCATGCCCTGGCCTTCATCTCCTCCCTCGAGCACGCCGACCGCGTCGGGGTGAACCCCGAGGTCGGGCACGAGCAGATGGCCGGTCTCAACTTCGTGCACGGCGTCGCCCAGGCCCTGTGGCACGGCAAGCTCTTCCATATCGACCTCAACGGGCAGCGGGGCATCAAGTACGACCAGGACCTGGTCTTCGGCCACGGCGACGTGCTCAACGCGTTCTTCCTCGTCGACCTGCTGGAGAACGGCGGCTACGACGGCCCCCGCCACTTCGACTTCAAGCCCCTGCGCACCGAGGACATCCACGGAGTCTGGGACAGCGCCGCGGCCAACATGCGCACCTACCTCCTGCTCAAGGAGCGCGCGGCAGCGTTCCGGGCCGACCCCGACGTGGTCGAGGCACTGGCGACCGCGCAGGTCGCGACGCTGTCGACCCCCACGCTCGGCGACGGCGAGACGTGGCGCGAGCTGCTGGCCGACCGCTCCGCGTTCGAGGAGTACGACGTCGTGGCTCCCGGTGCCCGCGGGGTGGGGGCGGTGCGGCTCGAGCAGCTCGCCGTGGAGCACCTCCTCGGCGCGCGCTGATCCCGGCCCCGACGATGACGCTGGTGGCCGGGGTCGACTCCTCGACCCAGTCGTGCACGGTCGTGGTGGTGGACGCCGACAGCGGCGAGGTCGTCCGGACCGGCCGGGCTCCGCACCCGGAGGGGACCGAGGTGGACCCGCACGCCTGGGAGTCCGCCCTGCACGTGGCCGCTCGGGAGGCCGGCGGTCTCGACGGCGTCGCGGCCCTGGCGGTCGGCGGCCAGCAGCACGGGTTCGTCGCGCTCGACGAGCGCGGCGAGGTGGTCCGGCCCGCGCTGCTGTGGAACGACACCCGCTCGGCTCCCCAGGCGACCGACCTGGTCGCGGAGCTCGGCGGTCCGCAGGCGTGGGCGGACGCGACGGGTGTGGTGCCCGTGGCGTCGTTCACCGTGACCAAAGCGCGGTGGATGGCCGACCACGAGCCGGACGCCGCGGCCCGCACGGCCGCGGTGTGTCTTCCCCACGACTGGTTGACCTGGCGCCTGGCCGGTGCCCGTGGTCTCGACGCCCTGACCACCGACCGCGGTGACGCCAGCGGCACGGGCTGGTTCGACCCCACGAGCGACACCTACCGCCGCGACCTCCTCGCGCTCGCGCTCGGCCACGATGCGGTGCTGCCACGCGTCCTCGGCCCGGCCGGCTCCCCCGGTCGCGCCACCGGCCCGGCAGACGGCGCCCTCCTGGGAGCCGGCACCGGCGACAACATGGCGGCCGCCCTCGGACTCGGCGCCGAGGTAGGCGACGTCGTCCTCAGCATCGGCACCTCGGGCGTCGCCAGCGTGGTCTCCGACCGGCCCACGGCCGACCCCACCGGGGCGGTCGCCGGTTTCGCCGACGCCACCGGGCGCTACCTCCCGCTGGTCTGCACGCTCAACGCGGCCCGCGTCCTCGACGCGGTGGCCGGCCTGCTCGGGGTGGACCATGCCGAGCTCTCCGACCTCGCCCTCCAGGCGCCCCCGGGCGCCGGCGGTCTGGTGGTGGTGCCCTACCTGGAGGGCGAGCGCACCCCCGACCTGCCCCTGGCCACCGGGGCGGTGCACGGCCTCACCCTGGGCACCTCGACCCCGGCCCACCTCGCCCGCGCTGGCATCGAGGGTGTCCTCTGCGGACTCGCCGACGGCCTCGACGCGCTGCGCGCCCTCGGTGTCCCGGTCCGCCGGGTCCTGCTGGTCGGCGGCGGTGCACGGTCGGAGGCCGTGCGGGTCATCGCGCCGTCGGTCCTGGGTTGCGAGGTGCTGGTGCCGCCGGCCGTCGAGGCGGTCGCGCTGGGCGCCGCCCGGCAGGCCGCCTGGGCGCTGACCGGCGGCAAGACCCCACCGGCGTGGCCGGCGCCGGGCACCGCGGCGTACGCCGCCGAGCCGGTGCCGGCCGTCCGCGAGCGCTACGCCGCGGCCCGCACGGCCTACCTCGAGCGGCTGCCGGCGAGCTGAGCTCTCATCCGGCGAGGCGCGAGCCCACGTCGACGAGCGCCCCGCTGAGGGCAGCGACCGGGTCGACGAAGAGGGGCTCGAAGGCGATCTCGGCCGCCCCGAGGAGCACCGAGTCCGCACCGAGGCCGGGCAGGCAGACGGTGACGGACTCCAGGGCAGCGGGCAGGGCGCGCGCGGCCAGGCCGGCGTCGACCTGGGCGCGCACCAGGGTGTACAGCGAGCCCAGGTGCCCCCCGAGCACCACCATCTGCGGGTTGAACGCGTTGACGATGTTGGCCAGGCCGTAACCCAGCGCCGTACCCGCCGGACGTAGCGCCGCCGGCGCCTCGGCGAAGGCCTCGAGGACCTCACCCAGCTGGATGGCCCCGGACTCGGGTGAGGAGATGGCGTCGGCGATGGCGTACGCCCCCACCTCGGTCTCCCAGCACCCGATGTTGCCGCAGTGGCAGGGCAGTCCGTTGGGGTTGAAGCTGATGTGCCCCATCTCGCCGGCGTAGCCGCCCACCCCCTCGAGCTGGACGCCGCCCACGATGACGCCGGCACCGACGCCGACGTTGCCGGAGATGTAGATGAGGTCGTCGATGCCGACGCCCGCCCCCCGGCGGTGCTCGGCCAGCGCACCGAGGTTGGCGTCGTTGGCCAACGAGACCGGGATGTCCAACCCGAGGGCCGCGAGCACGATGCCCCCGAACGACACGTCGGTCCACTCCAGGTTGGGGGCCATCCGGATCAGCCCGTCGCCGCGCCGGACCAGGCCGGGCACGCTGATGCCGATGCCCACCAGGGGCGAGGAGGCGGGCACGTCCGTGACGACCTGACGGATCAGCCCGGCCACGGCAGCACCCACCTGCCAGGCCTCACCGCCGTCGTCGACCGGCGCCTGCGCCCGTCGGAGGACGTCGCCGCCCAGGGCGACTGCGGCCACGACGGCCCGGTCGACGCCGAGGTCGACGGCGATCACGTAGGGCCCGTCGTGCGCGAGGCTGACCCCGGCCGAGGGCCGGCCCGCGCCCGTGCGCGAACTGGCAGGCACGGCCCGCCGGGTCACCCCGAGGACGCCGAGCTCGGCGACCAGGCCGGCGATCGTGCTGCGGTTCAGGCCCATCGCGGTCGTCAGCTCGGCGCGGGAGAGCTGGCCGGCGCCGTGGACGTGGCGCAGCAGGGTCCCGAGGTTGTGCCGTCGTACGGCCTCCTGGTTGGTCCCGAGCCCGGCCGTCCTCTGCTGACTCATCCCGAGATGACTAGACGCCGGCAGCGGACCGCCGACGCCGCGAGATGGCGTCGACGCTCGCAGCGAGGAGGAGCACCCCACCGGTGACCAGGTAGTTGATGTAGCTCGCCTGGTTGAGGAGTCCGAGACCGTTGGCGATGGTCGCGATCACGACCCCGCCGATCACGGCGTCGAGCGCGCGGCCGCGGCCGCCGAAGAGGCTGGTGCCGCCGATGACCGCGGCCCCCACGGCGTAGAGCAGCACGTTGCCACCGCCCGACGACGGCGAGACCTTGCCGCTGTACGACGCCGCGAGCACGCCGCTGATCGCGGCCATCGTCGAGCAGATCATGAAGGCGGAGACCTTCATGCGACGCACGTCGACGCCGGCCCGACGGGCGGCCTCGGCGTTGCCGCCGACGGCGTACAGGTGGCGGCCGTAGGCCGTGCGTCCCAGCACGAAGGTCCAGAGCAGGAGGAGCACCACCACGACGGGCAGGACCCACGGGATGCCCTGGATCGGGAAGTTGGGGTTGAGGCTGCGATTGCGGTTCAGCAGCGCGACCAGACCGAGGGCGATCACGGCGAAGGCGGCGATCCGCACCAGCACCAGGCTGAACGGCGGGCGCTGCAGGTCCTGGGCGGTCTGGGTGCGGTGCCGCATCAGCGAGAGCCCGGCGAAGATCGCGACGACGACGACGGCGCCGATCCAGCCCGCGACCGGAGGCACGTTCTTGATCGCGAGCCCGCGGATCACCTCATCACGGACGGGCACCGATCCGCCGGCGCCGATGAGCTTGAGGCTCACGCCTTGCAGGGCCAGGAAGAACGCCAGCGAGACCACGAACGACGGGACGCCGAGATAAGCGACGAGGAGGCCGATCACGAAGCCGATCGCACAGCCGACGACCATACCGACCAGGACCGCCACCCACCAGGACTGGCCGTGGTCGACGATGGCCAGCGACGTGAAGGCAGCCGAGACGCCACCGGTGAATCCTGCAGACAGGTCGATCTCGCCGAGGAGCAGCACGAAGACCAGGCCCATGGCCAGCACGCAGATGGAGCCGGCCTGGGTCACGAGGTTGGCCTGGTTGAGCAACGAGAGGAAGCTGTCGCTGGCCAGGCCGAACACGACGTAGAGCATGACCAGGCCAAGGATCGCCGGGAGCGAGCCCATGTCACCGCCACGCAGGCGGTTGACGTAGGCGGTGAGCGCGGAGCCCATCGTGTTGGTCCGCTGGTCGTCGGCCGCAAAGCCTCCGCTGCCGGATCCGGCAGTCTTGTCCATCTCGACGGTCATGATGTGTCCCTTCAGACGGTCGCGGTCGCGGGGTCCTCGGCGATGCCGAGACTCCCGGAGCGTCCAGCAGTGATCAGCTCGACGACCTGGTTGGTGGTGACGTCCTTCGTGGCGACGTCAGCCGCCACCCGGCCGAGATAGAGCACGGTGATCCGGTCGGCGACCTCGAACACGTCGCCGAGGTTGTGAGAGATGAGCACGACGCCGAGGCCGCGGTCGGCGAGGCGACGCACGAGGTCGAGGACCTGGCGGGTCTGGGCCACGCCGAGGGCCGCCGTGGGCTCGTCGAGCAGCACGATCTTGCTGTTCCACAAGACGGCCTTGGCGATCGCCACGGTCTGGCGCTGACCACCGGACAGGCTGGCCACGTGCTGGCGCACGGAGGTCACCGTGCGCACCGAGAGGGAGCCCAGGGTGTCGCGGGCGCGGGCCTCCATGGTCGCTTCGTCGAGGGCGAGCCCGCGCTTCTCCTCGCGACCGAGGAACATGTTCTGGACGATGTCGAGGTTGTCGCACAGCGCTAGGTCCTGGTAGACCACCTCGACACCGAGATCGGCGATCTCCTTGGGACCGTTCGCGTGGACGGGGTTGCCCTCGAAGAGGTAGTCGCCGCTGTCGCGGCCGTAGATGCCGGCGACGACCTTGACCAGCGTCGACTTGCCGGCGCCGTTGTCACCGACCAAGGCGGTGACCTGGCCGGGGTAGACGGCGAAGTCCACGTCGTGCAGGACATGCACGACGCCGAAGCTCTTGTTGACTCCACGCAGCGCGAGCAGGGGCTCGGTCATTGGGGGCACTCCCTACGTAATTGTTGTTCGGGTGAACAAAACGGCGGACGCCCGGGCCGGGGTCCCAGCCCGGGCGTCACCGAGAGGTGCTACTTCGCCCGGTTCGCGCTTCCGCGGACCGGGCAGGGTCGATCAGGAGATGCCCGCATCGGCGCACGCAGCGGCGAAGTCTCCGGCGCACACGTCATCAGCACTCTGGCCACCGTCGTCGATGACGTCGCTGACGTTCTCCTTGGTGATGGAGACCGGGTCGAGGAGGACCGACGGCACGTCGCGGCCGCCCGTCTCGTCGGTGGTGGTGCCGTTGGTCTCCGGGGTGTCGCCCTTGGCAAGCGCGATCGCGGTGTCGGCGAGCGCACCGGCCTCCGCCTTGGCCGACTTGTAGATCGTCATGCACTGGTCACCCGACAGCACGTTCTGCAGACCCTCGACCGTGGCGTCCTGACCGGTCACGGGCACGGTGCCGTTGACCTCGTTCTTCTGCAGGATGGAGATCGTCGCGCCGGCGAGGCCGTCGTTGGCGGCGTAGACACCGTCGACCTTGCCACCGGCCTGGGTGTAGAGCTGCTCGAAGATCGTCACGGCCTGGTCCGGGTCCCAGTCCGGCACGGCCTGCTCGGCGACCTGCTTGTAGGTGCTGACCTCGTCGAGGACGCTGTGCGCGCCTGCCGCGAAGAGAGTGGCGTTGTTGTCGGTCGGCGCGCCGTTGAGGTAGACCAGGTTGGCCGGCTTGTCGCCCAGGCAGTCAGCGAGGCCCTGGCCCTGCAGGGCACCGACCTTGTTGTTGTCATAGGACACGTAGGCCTCGGCGGTGCCGCCCAGGGTGAGGCGGTCGTAGTCGATGGTCTTGATGCCCTGCGAGGCCGCCTTCTCCTGGATGGCCGCGCCGGACTCCGAGTCGAGGTTGACGATCGCAAGGACCGTGACACCCTCGGTCATCATGCTGTCCGCGATCGTGGTCATCTTGTCCGCGTCGCCCTCGGCGTTCTGGATCGTGTACTCGACGCCGGCCTCCTCGAAGGCCGCCTCGAGGGCCGGCCGGTCGGCGCTCTCCCACCGCACCGAGGACTTGGTGTCGGGCAGGATCACCCCGATCTTGCCGGCGCTGCTGCCGGAGTCCCCGGCGGTGTCTCCTGAGTCGCTCCCCCCACATGCGCTGAGGGTGATGGCCATCCCGAGCATGCCCACGAGAACCAAGTTGTGCTTTCGCTTCACGCGAACCGCCTCCTAGCGATCTAACTGGTGCGTCGTCCACCGACCGTCGGGGAGCCGCTTTTGTTGTCCGCAAAAACATATGGGTGTGGTGGCCGTCACGTCTAGGGGGCAATGAAAGTTGTTACACAGAAGTTTTCCGGCGTCTCGGGCCCTGGCAGAGGTGGGCCCGCTGGGACCGACCGGACGTGGCACCGCCCCCGACCGAGGGCCGGGGGCGGTTCGCCCTCTCAGGCCGGGGTGGGTGGCTGGGGGCGGGGAGTGCCGGTCCGCGCCGCTGAGGAATGGACGGGGACTGGTGGGACGGCTCAGCCGAAGCGACCGCTGACGTAGTCACCGGTCCGCCGGTCCTGGGGGTTGCCGAACATCGCACTGGTCTCCCCGTGCTCCACGATGACGCCCGGGGTCCCCTGCGCCGCCAGGAAGAAGGCACACCGGTCCGAGACCCGCGCGGCCTGCTGCATGTTGTGGGTCACGATCACGATCGTCACGTCGCGCGCCAGGTCGTGCATGGTCTCCTCGATGACCCTGGTCGAGGTGGGATCGAGGGCCGAGCAGGGCTCGTCCATCAGCAGCACGCGCGGCTTCACCGCCAGCGAACGCGCAATGCAGAGGCGTTGCTGCTGACCACCGGAGAGACCGCCACCAGGCGCGTCCAGCCGGTCCTTGACCTCGTTCCAGAGTCCTCCCTTGCGCAGGCACGACTCGACGAGCTCGGCTCTGCCGGAGCGCGCCACCTTGGTCCCCGTCAGCCGGAGGCCGGCGAGCACGTTCTCCTCGATCGACATCGAGGGGAACGGATTCGGCTTCTGGAACACCATGCCGATCGCGCGCCGGGCGTCGATGAGCCGGCGTGCGGGGTCGTAGATGTCGGCGCCGTCCAGGCGCACCTCACCGGCCAGCTGCGCTGACGGCACCAGCTCGTGCATCCGGTTGAGGATCCTCAGGAACGTCGACTTGCCGCAGCCGGACGGGCCGATCAGGGCGGTGATCTCACCGGCCCGCATGGTCAGGGATACCCGGTCGAGGACCTTGTGCGAGCCGAACCACGCGGTGATGTCGCTGGCCTCGATGGTGGCCAGCGAGTCGCCGGGACCCTCGCGGGCCACGCGGTCGGTCCGGGTGGTGTCGGTGGTCATGGCGGGCTCCGGGTGGGTCGTCGGTGCAGCAGGAGGGGGTACGGCGCGCGAGCGAGTGGTGCGTCCGGTGAACGCACCACCCGCCTCGGGTGGTGCGTCAGCCGGTGATCTGCTTGATGGTGAACGCCAGCTTGCCGGGCAGGCCGGCGGCGTCACCGCCCCAGACGATCTTCAGCTTGTTCTTGCCGTTCTGCAGCCGGGGCAGCTTGACGGTGACCTTGCCGCCGGACAGCGACTTGGTGACCAGGGTCTTGCTCCCCTTCTTGATCTTGATCTTGCCGGTCGCCTTGGTGGCGACCCCCTTGAGCGTCACTGTGACCGTGCCCTTGGCCCGCTTGCCGGCCTTGACGGTCTTGGCGAAGGACTCCTTGATCGTCGAGGCCGCCTTGGCGGCCGGGGTGCCCCCGGTGCTGGCGATGGTGACAGCACCCGAACCCTCCGAGGCGGTGAACGGCGAGTTGGCGGCGGGGGTGAAGACGGCACGGTAGGTGTGCGTGCCCGGAGCGGCGGGCTGGATGCGCGTGGCCTGCCCCGAGACGAGCGGCACACCCGCCTGGAGCAGCGTGGCGCCCTCGTAGAAGGCGTAGGTTCCGCTCGGGGCGGTAGAGCCAGCGACCTTGGCCACGATGCGGGCCGATGTGGCGGTGGCGACAGACGCGGTGACCGCCGTCGTGGTCGACACCGAGTCGACGATGAAGTTGCTCGTCGCACTCTGCGTGGGCTGGCCGCAGACGCCGCCCTTGGACGGCGGGAAGAGCTGCTTGAAGCCGGCCGCCTCGATGAGGGGCTTGGCCGTCGCCGAGCAGACGAAGCCGGTGCTGCCGAAGGCGGCCTGGACGTTCGGGGTGCTGACGTCACCGGCGCGAACGACGTTGTAGAGCGCCCGGTTGGCGCTGAACCCGCCCTCGAGGCGCAGGGTCGATCCGAGCAGTCCGGCGCGTCCCTGCGAGAAGGGCGCGACCGCGTTCGGGTCCGACTTGATCGTGGTGTCGTCGTGTTCCTGCACGTCGGTGACGGAGCCGGCGAGCGTGACGGCGACACCGCCGTTGGCGGCCTGGAGCTGAGCGACGAAGAAGCTCCGGGTGCCGGATCCGGCCTGCGGGATCTTCGGGGCGATGACTCCCGCGTTGCCGCCGACCTGGCTCCAGTTGGTGAAGGTGCCGTTGTAGATGCCCACGATCTGGGCGGGGGTGAGCGAGGCGGGCGCGTTGGACGGGGCAGAGTTGGAAACCGCCATCACGAGGGTGTCGAGGGCGAAGGGGAACGACTGCAGCCCGGCCGACGATTCCGCGGGGCTCTGAGCCGAGGACGAACGAGCGAAGTCGATCTCGGGCACGTTACCGGCGCCGTACAGCTTCGACTTGCCGGCCCCGGAGCCGTTCGGGCGAGGAATGAGCGCCCCGCCGGGCAACGGGATGTCGCCGCCACCGGTGGCGGCGTAGGTGGCGATTCTCGCCGGCGGCGAGGTCGCGTTGAAGCCGTTGGCGAGGCGGAGGATCGCGTTCTGACTGGTGTCCGAGCCGACTCCGTAGAGGTCGGTCGAGGTCGTCACGATGGTGGTGTCATCGGGGTCCGCTGTGTAGACGGCAGAGGCCGGCGCGGCGGAGAGCGCGAGCGCCGCTGCGACGACGCCGCCCGTCGCCATGACGGAAGTCAACTTCTTTGAGAACATCTGTCCTTCTTCTCCTCTGGATGGTGGCCGGTCGGCCAGCGTTGGTTGGAGCGGTGGAGCGGTCGTGCGGGCGGTCAGATCAGGTTGGGCAGCAGCCGCATCACCACGTCGGTGGTCTGCCACGACAGCGCCAGGGCCACCGGAGCGGCCACCACCCAGACCAGCGCTGCCGACCAGCGCTGCCGGGCGGCCACGACGCCGAGGGTCAGCGCCAGCAGCAGCGCGAGATAGAGGGTGAGCAGCGGGATCGCGGCGGGGTCCGTCGCCATCGTCAGCTCCGAGTCGGGCACCACCGCGGGCAGTCCCGGGGGAGCCGCCAGTGCCTTCTTGGTCTCGGCGTCGACGAAGAGCGCCGTGTCGGGGGTGAGCGCCGACAACCGGCCCGCACCCTCGGCAGTGACCAGCGTGAGGCGCGCCCGGCCCGGCTCGCGAGGCGCGGGCAGGGGGTCTCCGGCGTGCCGGACGCCGATCACCGTGAACCTCACGGTGCCCTGCGCCACCACGACGGTGAACCGGTCTCCGGGGCTGAGGGCGGCGAGGTCTCCGAAGGGTCCGCCGTAGGTGGCGGCCCGGCCCATCAGCACCGACGTGCCCTCCTGGCCGGGGAGCGCGGTGTTGCGCAGGTGTCCCGGCCCGGCGAGCGTGTCACCGGACGCGGTGCCCTCGACGACGACCTCCTGGAGCCCGAGCCTCGGCACTGTCAGCACCGCGACGGGGTCGCCGACGGGGACGACGGGGCCGATCGGGGCGGTGGCGCCGGCCAGCTGGGTGCGGAACTCCCGGTAGAGCAGGTCCTGGGTCCGCTCGTGCGCGAGCCCACCCAGCACCAGCAGCTGCGCGGCCGTCCACAGGCAGATGAGAGCGACCATCGCGAAGCAGGTGGAGAGCACCGCCGGCGCGCCCTGTGCCGGTGGCGGGGCCGCGCGGGCGGTCCTGGCGGGCCGGGCCGGGCGCGAGAGCCGTGCGGGCAGCAGCCGACGCTTCTCCTCAGGCAGGGTGGCCGTCACGGACGTCCTCCACCGCGGGCCAGCAGGCGCAGCACGCTGGCGATCGCCATCCCGAACAGACCCAGCAGCAGCAGGCCGGGGAGGAGCCCGCCCGCGAGGCCGGAGCTGACCGCCTGCGTGGGCGGCATCGGGGCGGCATCGACAGCCGGGGTCGTGGCCCCGTCGGTCGACCTGTCGGCCTTCTTGTCCGGCTGCTTGTCGGTCTGCTTGTCCGTCGGCTTGGCCGTGGGCTCGTCCGTCGGCGTCGGTGCGGCGGGGGTGTCCGTAGTGGGCGTGCCTGCTCCGCCGAGGTCGTCAGGGTCGACGTCGGGGATCACGGGGGTGGGAGTTGCCGGCCCGTCCGGGCTCGGCGCCTCCGAGGGCGCGGGGGTCTGTGCCTTGATGGCGGCCGCCACGTCCTGCGCCGCCTGGTAGAGCTTCTTGGTGGGGCCTTGCTCGAGGATGGGCACGAAGCCGGCCGGGAGCTCACCGTTGCCCGTGCCCTGCTCCTGCCCCTCGGTGGTGGACACCTCGACGAACTGGGCGATCTTGTCCGCGTCCTCCTGCGCGAGGTTGCGCAGCAGGGCAGCGGTGTAGACCACCATCGTGCCGGGGTAGGCGCCCGCCTCCCTACGGACCGTGGCCTGGTCCAGCACGAAGGGGCCGGTCTCCTTCTTCTGCTCGGAGAGCGCGACCGCGGCCTTCAGCGAACCGTCGCTGGGCGCGACGTACTCGCCCTTCGCGGTCTCGAGCGCCGCCGCGCGGAGGCCGTAGCGCTGCGCGTCCCCGAGACTGATCAGACCGAGCATGAAGCGGGCGCCGAACGACTGCCGGTCGATCCGTCCCAGCTTGTAGAGCTGCGTGGACTGGTCGAACTCGCAGCGCGTCTGCACGTTGGGCCAGGCGTCGAGGAGCGCCTCGGCGATCTTGCGCATGGTGGTGACCGGGGCCGCGAGCTGGGTGAAGTAGACCGCCGGGTTCTCCTGGCGGCAGACGTTCTCGGTCTGCGGCACGAACTCGTCGAGCAGGGGCCACTCGGGGCGCGGCAGCTTGATCTTCTTGTACGCCGGGTTGACCTTCATGCCCCACTGGTCCGGCTTGCCGTCGATCCACTCCATCGCGGTCTTGTCGTGGGCGAGGTAGTCGGTGAGCTGGTCCATCACGTCGGAGGAGTTCGACAGCGACAGCACCGTCGCGCCGGCCTCCTGGGTGATCAGGCTCAGTCCCGGGTTGAGCTCGATGAACTCGGGGTCGTTCATGATCGCCAGCGGGTTGCCGGCGATCCCCGGGTGGCCACGACCGAGGTCCGAGCCGAGGTAGGACTGGGTAAGCAGCTTGGCGATCAACCGCGCGTTCAGCCGGAGCTGGCCGTACTCCCCGGCGTTGTCGGGACGGTCGATCACGTAGCCGACCGCGAAGCCGGTGACGGCGGTCGGTGCATAGCCGACCGGGTCCGCGCCCTCGGTCTTGTGCTCGGAGGACACGACGGCAGCCGGGCCCCCGCCGGACTCCATGAGCGAGAACCCCGCGTCGTCCGACATCTGGTTGAGCTGGAACTTGAAGCGCTTCTTATCCAGGCAGTACGACGGCGACCACTGCAACGCCGCCTGGGCCAGCAGCTCGGAGCCGTAGAACCCGGTAGGCGGCCGGGGATCGAGGACGTCGCAGGTGTCGGGCGGCAAGCCCATGGTGATCGGGATCGAGAAGCGGTTCTTCCAGTTGGAGGCCGACCACCACAGCACCGGTGACACGGCCTGGTCGACACCCTGGTTCGCGAAGTTGCTGGAGCCCGGTTCGAAGCGGCCTCCGCGCCGGCACGCCTCGTCAGCGATCGTTGCCGGCTCGGCCGGCTGGTCGCAGCTCAGGCCGTTGATGGGCACGACCACGATCGAGCACGCCACCTGATCGCTACAACCCAGCGACTCGTTCTCGACCTCGCTGCGGATCTCGAACTGGACCGCACCGGTGCCGTCGAGATCGGTGAACGCCGCCACCTCGTTGGGCGGGAACGCGGCACCGACCGCGGCCTCCGGCGGCATCTGGACGGCGTTGCACGCAGGGAAGACCGTGCCGTTGTGGGCGGCGTACGGCGTCAGGTGCGTGAAATAGGGGTCCGCGTCGGCCCCGGGGCAGAGGTCGGCGCCGGGGAACGGAGCGACGCCGAACAGTCGCGCCTTCGCCTCGACGGGCGCGTCCAGGTCGTGCACCCACGCGGCCTCGGCGTCGCCGCGGGCGATCTGCGAGCGCTGCGCCACCGACGCCGTCCAGCAGGTCGACGGCGACAGCTGCTCGGCGACCGGCAGGGCCGGGTCGTCGGTCCCGCGGCACTGGAGGATGACGACGGGGTACTCCTGCTGCAGGCCGTTCTCGCCGTAGGGATTGCTCGCCCGGCCCGCGCTGGGCTGGGCTCCGCTCCAGCCGATCGTGATCCGCTGGCGGCCGCGCAGGTCCTGGGTGTGGTCGGCGGTGACGGTCACCGTGTTGGGCGGGAACTCATACGTCGACCCGTCCGGATTCGTGAAGACCCGGGTCAGTGCCCTCGTAGCGGAGTAGCCGTCCTTGTCGACCCCACCCGGCGCGTTGCCCGTCTCCGCGGGCGCGGCACCGGCCAGGGTGGTCATCGACACCGCGAGGAGGAGGCCGACCAGGGCGGCCGCTGTCGCCCGGGCGGTGCGCCGCGTCATCGGACACCGCCACGGGGGCGGCGGCGCAGCGACGCGACATAGAGGCCGGGCACGAGGACGAGCGCGAGCAGCTCGAGCACCGCGAGCCACCCGAAGGTCCTCCGGTCGACGCTGCGCTCCGCCGCGAGCTCGGTGGGGTTGGCGTAGATCACGACGTCGGAGGACCCGCTCGCGGCGACCGGCTGCTCCACCCCGGTCGCGGGGTCGATCGACGGCGATGGCCCTGGATCCGTCGGCTGCGTCGCGCCTCCGTCGCTGCCCCGACCACTGGCACCGGCGGCGTTCCCACCTACGCCACCGGCTTGGCCCCCGCCGACCGAGCCGCCGCCGGAGCCGCCGCCCGCGGAGGGCTGGGGCTCCTCCGGCGCGGCGGGATCACCCTCGGGCGCTGGGTCGTTGGCGCCGGTCTCGCTGCCGCATGGTCCCTCCCCCTGCTCGTCGCAGACGGCCGGCTGGGGAGCGATCTCGGCGAGGTGGTTCTTCGACAGGTCACCGGCCACGAAGGTCGGGTTGTTGCACGAGGTGACCTCGCGGTCGGTCAGGTCGACGGCCGGGTCGGCGGCCTTGAGCTTGGCGAGCTGCTCGAACCCGGCCCGCACCAGGTTGAGCGGCAGCGGCGAGTAGCCGTAGGGGCCTGCCTTGGTCTGCCCGGCGCACAGCGAGTAGTACATGAAGTCGGCGAGCGTCTGTCGCTTGGCGGTCGTCATCCGGGGGTCCGTGGCCCCGGTCGGCACGATCATGTAGGAGTACGACGAGATCGGGTAGGCCCGCGGGTCCGCGTTGGTGTAGACCCCGTCCAGCTCCTGGGTGAGGTAGAGCGGAGAGGACTTGTCCTGGTTGATGCGTGCCTTGGTCAGCGCGACGGCCACGTTGTACTGCGTCGGCTCGACGTAGTAGCCGGCCTGGTTGAGCACCTTGACGACCGGGTAGTCCTTGTTGACCGGGTAGGAGTACTCGACGTACCCGATCGTGCCGTTGCCGGCGAACCCGGCGATGGTGTTCATCACCTGGTCCGAGCCGGCCTGACCGATGGCTCGCCCCTCGCGTGGGTAGTAGGAGGTCAACCCGGCCTGACCGAAGAAGGGACGCCAGATGTCGGGGAACTGCCGGTCCATCCAGGTGGTGAACTGGGCCGTCGTACCCGACCCGTCCGAGCGCACTACCGGGGTGATGGCCAGGGACGGGAAGGACCGTCCGTTGTTGTCGGCGGCGATCGCCGGGTCGTTCCAGTTGGTGATCTGGTTCGTGAAGATCTTCGAGATGGTGTCGCCGGACAGACGCAGGTTGCGCACCAGCTCGTTGCCGATCTTGAGCTGGTAGGTGAAGGCGGTGCCGCCCGCCACGATGGGCAGGTAGGCGAAGTCCCGGCCGTTGCTGGTGTCGGTGTTGCCCTGCTCATCGACACCCTGGTAGGGGATCTCCGAGATGGCGAAGTCGGTGCTGTCCTGGGAGAAGTCCTTGCGGCCCTTCGACGAGCCGCCACCGGTGTAGACGACCTTCATGCCGTTGGAGTCGACGTCGGCGATCCACTGCTGCACGATCAGCTCCGACCAGGTCGAGCCGGTGCCCTCGATCTGCGCGTAGACGGTCGCGGAGGCCGTCCCGGGCATCGCGAGCACGCAGCTGAGGGAGAGCAGGAACGCGACGAGGGCACGAAGTGGGCGGTTCACCGGTGGGCTCCGAACGGGTAGGCGCTGCGTAGGCGGTGGTGCAGGCTCGGGCGGTTGCTGCGCGGACGCGCGAGCAGGCGGGCGGCGACGAAGAGGGCGAGCACGAGGGCGACGAGCACGAGTGCGGCCGCGAAGGCCCGGGCGATGGCGTTGGGCTCGCCACTGCGGACGTTGGAGTAGATGAACAGCGGCAGGGAGTTCATCACCCCGTCGGTCGGGTCGGTGACCAGGAAGGCCGCAGCCCCACTGGTGAGCAGGACGGGGCTGGTCTCGCCGACGCCCCGGGCCACTCCGAGGATCACCGCGGTCGCGAGGCCGGGTCTCGCGGTGGGCAGGACGACGTGCCACACCGTGCGCCACCGACTCGCGCCGAGGGCCAGGCTGGCCTCGCGAAGGCCGCTCGGGATGACGCGGAGCACGACGTCGGCGGCGCGGGCGATGATCGGCAGCATCATCACCGCGATGGCCAGGGACGCCGCCAACCCCGACCGCGGGTAGCCCAGCGCGACGATGAGCACGGTGTAGATGAAGAGTCCGGCCACGATCGAGGGCAGTGCGGTCATTGCCTCGACGACGGTGCGGACGATCCGCGCGAACCGCCCGCCGACCTCGGTCATGAACACCGCGGTGCCGATGCCGAGCGGCAGGGTGATGGCCAGGGCGATCCCGAGCTCGATGAGCGAACCGGTGATCGCGTGCAGGATGCCGCCGGTGACGAAGCCGTCCTTGGGCCCGACCCCGCTCATGTCGGCGGTGAGGAAGTTCAGGTTCATCAGCGGCCGCCAGCCGCGGATCGCCACGAACACCAGGGTGCTCACCAGGGCGGCGCCGACCAGCAGGGCAGCCCCCGTCACCAAGGACTCGGCCACGCGATCCTTGACCGCGGTCACCCCGTCGGTCATGCCGGCGGTCACGGCGGTGACCACGAGGCCGAGGCCGAACCAGGCCACCAGCAACCACGGCACGCCCGCGAGCGGCAGCAGCCGCTGGGTCACCAGCCAGGCGAGGGCGAACGCGGCCAGCCACGACCCGACCCGGGCGAAGCGCTCGTCGGGGCTGGGCCGCCCCAGCGACGCCCGCGGGAGCGCCGGGGGTGCGTCGTCGTCGTACTGCGGCAAGAAGGTGCCGCCGAGGGGTGCGTCGGACCGACGAGCCGACCCAGTCTCTGCGGTGGTGGTCATCAGGCATCCGTCCCGGCACCGGAGCGGCTGCGGTTGACCACGACCGCGGCGACGGTGTTGACCGCGAGGGTGATCACGAAGAGCACGAAGCCGGCCGCGAGCAGCGCCGAGAGCTGGGCCTCGCTCGCCTCGCCGAAGCGGCCGGCGATGAGCGAGCTCACGGTCGACGTCCCGATCTCCAGGATGCGCGGCTTGATCTCGAAGGCCGGCGACACGATGAGCACCACGGCGATCGTCTCGCCCAGCGCCCGCCCCAGGCCGAGCATCGTCCCGCCGATGATGCCGCCGCGCCCGAACGGGAGCACGACCGAGCGCACCACGCCCCAGCGGGTGGCCCCGAGTGCGAGCGCGGCCTCCTTCTCGCCGACCGGGGTCTGGGAGAACACCTGACGCATGACCGCGCACGCCATCGGCATCACCATCATCGCCACCGCGATCCCGGCGCAGAAGGCGCTCGAGACGTAGCGACTGGTGTCCCACACCGCAGCGTTCGGGTCGGTGTCGTTGACGGCGAAGACCGGGATCCAGCCGAAGTGCTGCTGGAGCCAGCGGGCCATGCCGGCCGCGTAGGGCATCACGAGGAAGAAGCCCCAGAGCCCGTAGACGATGGAGGGGATCGCGGCCATCAGGTCCACGAGGGAGACCAGCGTCGACTTGGAACGGGCCGGTGCGTACTCGCTGATGTACAGGGCTGTCAGGAGGGCCAGCGGGAAGGCGATAGCCATCGCAACCAGCGCGACCGAGACGGTGCCGGTCAGCACGGCAGCGATGCCGATGACGTCCTCGTCGGGCTGCCACTGCGACTCGGTGAAGAAGCTCCAGCCGTAGCGTTGCAGCGTCGGGTAGGCCTGCCAGGCGAGGAACAGACCCACTCCGCCGGTGATGACGAGCACCGAGGCACCGACGGCGCGGGCCCCGTGCTCGAACACCGCATCGGCGCCGGTCCCCTTGCGGGAGACGGCGCGAGGAACGGCCTCCCCGACGTCGTGCGGGGTGGTGGGCAGAGTGGTCAACGAGTCGCTTCCTGGCGGGCGTCCCGAGCACGCAGATCGGCGGTTGAACGCGCTCAGACTCGGGGTCGTCGCTGAACGAGGAGGCCTGGCTGGGTGAACCGGACGCGAACAGAAACCGCTGGTTGGCCCAACGATCCGGGCTCAGTGCCTGCGTGGCACACCACGTACCCCTCTTGCCACCGGGACCCGCGCCGCCGCCACGGGCGGGTCGTCCACTGTCCACCCGCGGTTTGCTGGCTGCCGCCGGCCCTGTTGTCGCTGGCCATGTGCTCGACCGGCATCTTCGACGCGTCGGCGCGGAGGTCGTCGAGCACTATGCCGACGCCCAGCACCTGGTGGTCCTCGACGTGGCGGACGCGACTGCCCCGACGAAGCTCCTCGACCTCCAGACGGTCGGGGTGTCGTCGGCCGACGGCTCCGTGGTCCCGGTAGGGGCGGTGGCCAACTCGGTCGCCGTGCGGGAGGACGGCCTTGGTGTCGTGGGCGTCGAGTCGGTCCCGAAGACCGACGAGGGCTGGTTGGTCTTCCTCGACGCCGGTGCAGACGGGTCCGCCTCCGGGGCGGTCCGGGTCGGCGCGCAGCCGGACATGGTGACGATCACCCCGGACGGCACCCGGGCCGTGGTGGCAGACGCGGGCAAGCCGGCCGAGGACTACACCGTCCACCCCCGCGGGATCCGTCGCGGTCGTGGAGTCGGCAGACGCCGTCGCCGCGAGCCTGCGAGTACCTCGCGGTCGACCAGCATTCCAAGAAGGCCTACGTGACGATCCAGGAGGCGCCAATGCGGTCGCAGTCGTCGTCCTCCACCGGGCCCAGGTGCGCTCGCGGTCGGGCGCGTGGGAGGCGTGACGGCGTACGACGTCACCGACCCGGCCTCACCTCGGTTCGTCACCTACGTCAGGAACCGCAACTTCGCGGTGAGCACCACCCTGATCGGCATGGAGCCACTGCGGCAGCGCTGAGCGACGTCCGTTCGCCTACCGCTCACGTGGGCGTCGCACAAGCGCCGGGTAGGCGTCGCCGGAGGTGGCCAAGGTCGAGCCATGATCTCGCCTCATCGGACCATCCCCCTGCTCGGCCTGGCACTGGCCGGCGGCGCCCTCGCGGTGCCCTCGTCGGCGACCGCCTCGCCGCCCGACCACCACGGGCGCGCCAGCGCCCCCACGCTCGTCGCGCGCGCCTCGCTGTCGGCGGACTTCCTGGCCCCCGGACCGCCCTCCGGCGCCCAGGCCTCACCTGGCAACGGCCGGACCGGGCCGTTTCCCGGCCAGGTCGTCCCGGGCTTCTCTGCCATGGTGGAGAACAAGGACGGCACGTTCTGGGCCCAGCCCGACAACGGGTTCGGCACCAAGGGCAACTCTGCCGACTTCCTGTTGAGGCTCTACCTCGTCCGGCCGGACTGGGAGACCGCCGACGGTGGTAGCGGGGACATCGAGGTGGAGCGGTTCATCTCGCTGCGCGACCCCGACCGCCGCGTCCCCTTCCCGCTCGTCAACGAGCAGACCCCCGAGCGGCTCCTCACGGGCGCCGACTTCGACATCGAGTCCCTGGTGCGAGCCGGCGACGGCACCTTCTGGATCGGCGAGGAGTTCGGGCCCTTCCTGGTGCACGTGAGCAGCGACGGCCGCGTGCTCGAGGCTCCCATCGAGTTCGTCGGCGGCAAGTCGCCGCAGAACCCCGGCCTCGGCACCGAGAAGCCGCGAGTCCCCGCCAGCCGCGGGTTCGAGGCGATGGCCGCCTCACCCAACCGGCGCTATCTCTACCCGATCGTGGAGGGCGCCTTCCTCGACGATGCCGACCGGCGGCGTCGCTACGTCTACGAGTTCGACACCCGTGCTCGCGCCTACACCGGGCGGACCTGGCAGTACCAGGTCGACGAGGCCACCAACGTCGTCGGTGACGCGTTCACCGTACGTCACGACAAGCTGATCCTCATCGAGCGCGACAACTTCGACGGGCCGGCCGCCGTCATCAAGCGCCTCTACCAGATCGACCTCGCCGACGCCGACGCCGACGGCTTCGTCGAGAAGACCCTGGTCGTCGACCTGCTCCGGATCGCCAACCCCGCCGGCATCGGCACCACCACGTCACCCGGCGCCTACGGCGTGGCCGACCCCTTCTCGTTCCCCATGGTCTCGGTCGAGACGGTGGTCGGACTGCGAGACGGTCGGATCCTGGTCGCCAACGACAACAACTACCCCGGCGACGACGCGCGGGTGCCGGGCACCCCGGACGACACCGAGATGATCGTGCTCGACCTGCCTCGCGCCCCGGCTACGGACGCCGGTGGCGCCCTGGTCATCGGCCACCGCGGCTCGAGCGGCACCCGGCCCGAACACACCCTGGCGTCCTACGAGCAGGCGATCCTGGCGTGTGCCGACTACATCGAGCCCGACCTGGTCTCCACCAAGGACGGCGTGCTGGTCGCCCGCCACGAGAACGAGATCGGTGGCACCACCGACGTCGGCAGCCGACCCGCGTTCGCCGACCGCCGGACGACCAAGACCATCGACGGCGTCGCGCTCACGGGTTGGTTCACCGAGGACTTCACCCTCGCCGAGCTGAAGACGCTCCGCGCGGTCGAGCGGATCCCGGGCATCCGACCCAAGAACGCGCAGTTCAACGGACTCTACGCCGTGCCGACGTTCGACGAGGTCCTCGACCTCGCCCGGCACTCCCACACCTGCGACGGAGCCCCGGTCGGGGTCTACCCCGAGACCAAGCACCCGACGTACTTCGACGGCCTGGGCCTCTCCCTCGAGGAGCCGCTGTTGGCCACGCTCGCGGCCAACGGGTACGACGATGAGGACGCGGTCTTCCTCCAGAGCTTCGAGACCGGCAACCTCCGCGAGCTCGACGAGGTCACCGACTTCCCGCTCGTGCAGCTGACCGGGTGCAGCGGAGCGCCGTACGACCTGGTCGCCGCCGGCGACCCGAGGCGGTACGCCGACCTGGTCACGCGGGCGGGCCTCGAGGAGGTGGCGACGTACGCCGATGGCCTGGGCGCCTGCAAGGACCAGCTGATCCCGCGCGCGACGGACGGGCGCTTGCTCCAGCCTACGGAGGTCATCGGCGACGCCCATCGTGCCGGGTTGGTCGTCCACCCCTACACCTTCCGCGTCGAGAACCAGTTCCTTCCGCTGCAGTTCCGTAGCAGCAGTGACCCCAACGCGCCCGGCGACCTGGCGGGCGAGCTGCGGGTCTTCCTGCGCGCGGGGATCGACGGCTTCTTCACCGACAACCCGGCGATCGGCTCCGGGGTGACCGGATAGCAGGTCCGAGACGGTCGTGACGTGCGGTCCCGGGTCAGAACGATGACCCGGGGCTGCTCTTCCACCGGCGCCGGGCGCCGACCTCATCGTTGATGCGATCGGCGAACTCCTGGGCCACCTCGCGAGCCTTGCGCTTCACCCGGACGACATGGGGGTCTCGTTTGGCCCGCAGCGCGGCCGAGTCCGCGACCGTGATCCTCAGCATGGGTCTGCCCTTGCTGGAGTCGGCGAGCTCGGCCTGCTCGATCCGCGACCACTCGACCTGGTGCACCCGGCCGGTCCCCCGATCGGCCGCCTGGGCGCTGGCGCGGTAGAAGGTCAGTCCCTCGAGGGTGAGTTCGACCGACCCGTCGACCCCGGTCAATCGGCTGCTCGTCACGACGGAAGTCGAGCACACGAAGATGAACGACCCCGCACTGGCCGCCCAGGTTTCGTGGAGAAGCCAGGAGAAGTCCACGGGCTCGGGCACCAGCGCGCCCGGGCTCGCGGCCGACAAACTGGTTCTTCGTCGGAGACGCGGCCCGGCCCCCCGACCCGGGCCACATCTCCACTTCGCACGCTACCGATGGGTGGCTGGCGGGGGAACGGCCAAATCGGACTGCCGAGGACGAAAGGGGACGGAGTCGGGGCATTCGCGCGACACCAGGCCTCCTAAGGACCACGTCCCGGCGGCCACGATTCTCACCCTGCGTCGTGACGCCACTCGGCGTACCCTGGAGGAGGGTGCGACCAGTTCGCGCTCGGAGACTCGGGAGCCGACGACCCGGGTTGTGGGCTCCTCCCCGACTTGCAGAGGGGGGTTGCCAATGCCCGGGCAGCCTGGACCGGAAGACGAGTTCCTCACGCCCGCCGCCGTCGCGGCCCTGCTCTACGTGGACCCGAAGACCGTCACCCGTTGGGCACGGGCCGGCAAGATCGCTTCGATCCGGACTCCCGGCGGGCACCGACGGTTCCTCAGGTCCGACGTGGAGTGCCTGCTGTCCGACGGGAAGGTCGTTCTTCCGGATGCCTCGACCGACTCCCGGCCCTACCCGGACGTCGAGACCGAAGCCACTGCGGTCGTCACTGACGCGGTCGCCACCGCCCTTCGGATCGATGCGTCGGCGGCCGCCGACGCCGTGTTGGTGAACGCCACCGCGGCGGCCGCGGCAGCGGCCCTGGTGGTGCAGACGGCCGAACGCGCCAGCAGCGCCCGGACCGCGGCCACGGTGCGGGCGGCCCAGGTGGTCGCCGGCGACTCGGCCCGTCAAGCCGACGCAGCCCGGGCACGCGCCGAGGCTGCCGCCGCGCGGGTGACCGCGGCAGAGGAGCGGGCCGCCCTCATCGTCGCCGCCTCTCCCCTTGGTCAGGGAGCGGAGGCGTCGTTCGCGGCGCTGCAGGTCGCCTCGGTGGCTGGCGCGGCCGCCGAGGCCGTGTCACAGGGCACCGTCGAGGCGGCGGCGACGATGGCACAGGACGTCACCGCCGCCGCGGAGCAGGTGGCGTTGGTCGCACGGAACGCGGAGGTCGAGTTGCGCAATGAGGTCGCCACGACCGCTCGCGACCTCGACGAGGTCAGCGCCGCCACGGCGCACCGGGTCGCGGCCGAGGCCGAGGCGAGTGCTCGTCGCGCGGAGGCCGCGGCTCACGAGGCCGCCGCGGCGCTCCATCGACCCCGACCGCAGCCGGACCCGACCCACACCGCCGAACCCGGCCGGTCGTAGCGAGCACGGCGCCGGTCTGCACCGTCTTGATCCACCGATCGCGTCGTCGCACGATCTCGACCAGCGTCGCCGGCCACCGGGCTAGGAGCCGAAGAAGGGCGCCGCGTCCTGGGGCGCCGGACTCGTGTCCTCCTGCGAGGGCGGCGCCACTGTGGCGCCGGCGGCCTCGGCCCGGGCGCGGAGCAGGTCGACGAACGTCCACGCGTCCGGGTTGCCGGGCTCGTTCTTCATGTCCGAGAGCATGGGCAGGTAGAACGCCCGGTCGTCACGCCACGCCACCCACGCTCGGGCCATCGGGCCGACGCCGGCGTCCACGAGGTGCGAGAGCTCGGCGCTCCGGCGGGCCACCCGGCCCTGCGCCACCAACCGGTCATCAGTGACGGTCACCTTCCGCCACAGGTCCGCGAGGGTGTAGAGGCTCAGCGGCAGGATCAGCAGGCCCAGCGGGTTGCCCCTGAGCAGGACGCCGACTGCGATGGCCAGCAGGGGCAGGCCGATGGCGACGTTGCGCGCCCGCAGCGTCCAGTGCGGTCGGCCGATGAGAGGGTTTGCTCCGGCGCTCATGCGGGTAACTGTGCGGGAACGCCCGGTCATTGTTCAAACGCAGGGACCGGAGAAGCACCCGAGAAGCACCCGAGAAGCAGGAGCCCTGATGAGCCACTTCGCCGTGAAACCGTCGGCCCTCGACACCTACGCCGGGGTGCTCGGTGTGGGCGGGCACGCGGTGAACCTCGAGCGCGCCTTCTCCGGCACGGCACTGGGCTACGTCAACAGCTACGTGCCGGTTCCCGCCGACGACGGCGACCTCTTCTACGAGGTCTACGTCGCCAACCGCGAGGTCGTCAGCCACCTGCAGGGTCTGCTGCCCAGGATCGGCACCCTGTACGCCGCCTCGGCAGCGGCCCTGGAGAGCGCGGCGCAGGCCTACCGGACCACCGACACCGAGGCCGCGCGGGCCGCGGACGCGGCGTACGGGCAGCGGTCCGGGGTCAGCGGGCTCCACGACGTGCCGTCAGGGTCCAGTGGGCTGGTCGACCCCACCCCGCAATTGCACGGCGTCCCGTCCAAGGACGCCCCCATCCCTGACATGGTGCACTGGGTCATCGACAAGGCGGGGTGGCTCTCCATCGCCGGGACGGTGCTCAAGATCGCCCAACTCTTCGGCCTCGACCCGGTCAAGGAGCTCAACGAGGCGGTCCTGGGTGACTACAGCGAGCTCGCGCAGGCCGGTCACGCCCTCGAGGCGCTTGCCGCGTTCGAGCGCCAGGCAGCGTCCACGATGAGCGCCGGGCTGTCGACCATGGGCGGTGAGTGGACCGGCAACGCCGCGACCGCTGCTACGTCGTACTTCGAGGAGTTCGCCGGCGCCCTGCACGGCCACGCCGGCGAGCTAGACACCCTCGGCGAGAAGTACGCCCTGCTGGTGCAGGCCTGCACCCAGGTGGCCGAGCTGCTCGGCAGCGCGCTCGCCAACGCCATCGACCAGCTGCTCATCTGCGCGGCCAAGCTGGCGGCGGCGGGCTGCCTGTCCACCGTCCCGGGCATCAACGTGATCGCCGGTCTCGTCGGCGCCTACCAGGTGTGGGTCACCAAGGACGCGGTCGCACTGTTCATCAAGTACACCAGCCGCGTGACGACCGTCGTCGAGAGCTTCCTCGGGTTGACGGTCTACATCGCCTCGGCGTTCAAGGACGGCTCCCTGGAGGCGGCCTTCCCGCCGGCGCCGTACGCCAACGGCGCCACCTCGTAGGGTGTCCCGGTGACCGAGCAGCACGACTTCTCCGGCATCGACCAGATGACGCGCGGGGACGCCCGACAGGCCCGCGACCTGCGCGCCACGATGGCGGTGATCGCCCGTCGCACCGACGACCCGGACCTGCGGGCGCTGGTGGTCGACGTGCTCGCCGGACGGACCAGCGTGCGGCGGGTCTTCGAACATCCGTCCTTCTGGTCGATGGCGCAGACCAATCTCGACAACCTCGAGCAGGGCCTCGAGCGGCTCAGCCCCGAGGAGCGCGAGACCGTGACGTCCCAGGACCGCGTCGAGCAGACCTCCGACGAGGACATCGAGGCGATGCAGGAGGGCCGACTCGACCTCGACGCCCACCCCGTCGACGATGAGGGAGACACCGGACGCCGGCGCGACGACCCACCCCCTCCCCCGGACCTGCGCGTCCCGGGCCGCTGGGGCTAGGCCCCCGGGTGCCGCGCCCTAGGCTGGCGCCATGAGCGAGCAGACGATGGTGGGCCGCACGGTCCTGGTGACCGGGGCGAGCGACGGGATCGGGGCCGCGACCGCTCGCGAGCTGGCCGCCAAAGGGGCGACCGTCCACGTGACCGGACGCTCCGCCGACAAGCTCCGGCCCGTCGCCGAGGCAGTCGGCACCGAGCCGCTCGTCGCCGACTTCTCCCGGCTCGACGACGTCCGCCGCCTGGCCGCCCGGGTCGGCGAGCGCGCGGAGACCCTCGACGTGCTGATGAACAACGCCGGCGGCACCTTCGCTCCGTCGAGGAGGACCCACGACGGCCACGAGCCCAACTTCCAGGTCAACCACCTGGCGCCGTTCCTGCTCACCAACCTGCTCCGCCCCCAGCTCGCGGCCGCCGGCTCGTCGCTGGTCGTCAACACCTCCAGCATCGGCAACCTGATCGGCAGGATCGTGCTCGACGACCTCGACCACGACCGCCGTCGGGCTATCGAGTTCCCGGCCTACGGGACCGGCAAGCTGATGAACATCGTCTTCACCCGCGGCATCAGCCAGCGTTGGGCCGATGACGGCGTCGTCGCGGTGGCCGTCCACCCCGGCCCGGTGGGCAGCTCGTTCGGCCGCGACTCGTGGCTCGTCGGCCTCCTCTACCGCTCCCCACTGAAGCGGCTGGCCACGATCAGCGTCGCTGACGGAGCGGCACCGCTGATCGCCCTCGCCGAGCGCGGCCCCGACCCAGAGATCGACGGGTGCTACTTCAGCCGCTTCCACCCTCACGGCCGTGAGAACAAGCAGGCCCATGACCAGTCGATCATCGACGGCCTGTGGGAGCGCTCCGCGGCCCTGGTCGAGCTGACCTGAGCCCACCGCGTCCGTCCGTCATCGACCGACGCCCGACCAGCCAGCCAGCCAGCCAGCCAGCCGGTGAAGACAAGACTGGTGCTCCGTGCAGCCGTGCTCGTTGGTGCGTCTGCGTGTCAGGGAACATCCGGGAACGAGGCACAGCAAGGTGGCCCGCTCCACACGGGGGAGACGAAGGACCTCACGGCGTGGACCTGGTTGACAGCTTCCACATTCGGGTCAGGGTGCGTTGCCGGGAACCATGTCCGGCAGTCCGACAGCACTCAGACGGTGATGGGTCTTCTGTGGAAACCCGTTTGCCGAGGCGCCTCAAGCCCTCAGGTCCCGGGTCTGCTGGATGGCTGATGCCGGGTTGGCGTCCTTGGCCACCCCGCCATGCGGAAGAACTCGGTGCACCTCGGCATCCACAAGACGCCGTCGAGGCGTCTGGGCCGGGTCAGGTGCGGGCGGCCCAGCGCTCGCTGTCCTCAGCTCAGTCCACGATGGAGGTGCCTGGGTCGGTCGGCTCGCCGGGTGCCACGGGAGCAAGCAGCACAGCGGCGAGCTCACGGGCGCTAACCAGTAGCTGCGCCGTGCGAGCGATCTGACGCGCGCACCGGATCGCGGGGCCCTGCAGCATCAGCAGATAGGCCATCACTGCGAACAGGGTGCTGGTGCTCATGCTTCGAGCCTCCACCGATTGCACACCGAGGAGGAGAGCGGCTGCTGCTGTGATGACCAGGACGATGTGGCCGACCCAGGTGGTCAACCCCTCCCACCTCGTCATCGCGATGTCGGCATCGCCGCTCTCCGAGTCGATCTGGCGCAGCGCAGCCAGTGCCTCGCTCTGGTCGCCCGCCTGGGCTCCGGCGACGAGGACGTGGACCGATCCGGCGAGTGCCACCTCGTCCTGCCGGTGCTCGGCCGCCACCACACCGACCCAACGCGCGCCCGTCAGGGCGACGAGGCCGAGTACGGCGGCCCCGGCGATCGTCACCAGGCCGACGGTCAGGTCGGTGAAGGCGAGCACGACGCAGATGCCGACGACCAGCAGCCCGTTGACGGTGATGTGGTTGAGGAACCCTTTGAGTCCCTGTTTGACCCGCATGCAGTCACCGATCACCTGCGCCGTGAGGTGCACCGACGCCTCACCTCCGTCGCCCTGCACCCGAGTCAGGGCGGCGGCACGCGCATCGCCGATGCTGCGGCCGGCGAAGTGGGCGAACGCGAGGCGCTGGAAGTGCTCGGCGATCCCGGCGACGAGAGCGAGTCCCACGAAAGAGGCCGACAGCAGGGCGATCGGACCGGAGGACCCCTGTCCCGCGCCCGGCGTCGTGGAGCTGGCCACGACCTGGGTCAGGGGAAGTGGGAGGGCAAGCCTGGCGCCGACCAGCAGACAGCTGAACGCCAGTCCGCGACGGACCATCCCCCGGTGCCGGCGCGTGTACGGCAGCAGCCCGTCACGGAGCGGGCGGATCCGAGGTTCGGTCGGTGCACCGCCACTGGGTGACTGACCGGTGGTCGAGCGAAGCAGGCTCATGGCAGCACCGCCCGAGCATGGTCGACGAGCTCGGCCACGGCGTCGGGCCAGTGCTCGTCCTGGAAGCGGAAGGGCACGGCCGCGCGGCGCAGCAAGGCGATGGAGAGGTACCACTCGAGATCGACCGGGCGGGCTCCGTATCCGGCAACCAGGCTGTCGATCGCCGCGCTCACCACGGCGCGGTCGCCCGGCCGCCCGAACGCCACGTGGGCGGCGAACGACGAGACGTCATAGGCAGGAGAGGCGAGACACAGCCGATCGAAGTCGATCATCGCCATCCCCAACACGGGGTCCGCCAGCAGCTGGCCTGCGTGGAAGTTGCCGTGGCTGGTCACCAGCGGTCCCCCGTGCGGTGCCTTCGCCTCGAGGTCGTCAAGCAGCGCTGCGACCTCGCGCCGCAGCACCGGCAGCAGATGAACGACGAAGTCTGCGCGCGATGCTGCCTTGGCGAGCAGCGCCTCCGGCGTCGTCGTGCGCAGCGCCGGCGACGTGGCGCCATGCAGGTCGGCCAGGATCGCGCCGGCGGGATCCGACGAAGCGGGTGCCAAGGACGGCGCGCCGCCGGGGATCCACTCCTGCACGGTGACCTGGCGGCCCTTCAGCTTGCCTTTGTAGCCCGGGGTCCGGAGCTGCTGCAGCGACGCCGAGGCACGAAGATTCCGATGTGCCTGGTCGAAGTCCCCGGGTTCGCGGTAGAGCTTGAGGACGTAGGGGCCGAACCGGAGGACGGCGCGCCGCCGCGGCCAGTAGCGAAGGAGCTCCGGTTCGGCCGCGGAGACCAGGATGCCCTTCTTGGCCAGTCGAGCGGTCAGCCGTTGGGCATCGTCGGCGAGCACGGGCAGACGCACGTCCAGCGGCATCCACTGCACCAGCGCCGACACCTCGGGCAGGAGTACGAAGGGCCTGGCCGCCGGGACCCGGTCGGCCACGCGTCGCGCCAGCTTGCGGTGGCCCGGGTTCTTCAGCTTCCGCGGGAGCTTGGAACCGGCGTGTGCGTAGGCGACCGCCGTCGACCAGCCGGAAGGAGTCAGAACGCCGTACTCGACCACGATGTTGTCGCCGGGCTTGTACCGGGTCGAGTGCACGCGTACGTCGACGCACTGACCCCCCAGGAGTCCGCCGAGCAGCGGTGCCATCTCGGAGGCGTCGAGGAGACGCGACAGCGAGGGCAGACCGGGGTCCTCCGGAAGGCGCGCCAGGATGGGCGGAGGTGGCGGTGTCCCCTGCGGGGCTGACCTGGCGCGGGTGATCGCGGCGCGTACCGCAGGGGAGGCTCGCAGTACCCGGACCTCACGGCCTCGGAGGAGGGACTCCAGCCCGGGCAGGACCGCCGTCTCACCGGTACGGTCGAGCCCGGCGGTGGGATCATCGACCACGATGACCGGCGGATCCGCCGCGATCATCCCTGCGACGACGAGCCGAAGCCGCTGCGACGCCGTGAGCACCACACCACCGTGTCCGACCGGCGTGTGGTAGCCCTCCGGAAGCTCAGCGACGAAGGCGTGTGCGCCGGCGGCCCGGGCCGCGGCGAGTCTCGCGTGCTGGTCGCTCCCGCCGATCATGCTGGCGGGCGTGGTCCCGCACAGGGTGGCTGTCGAGGACAGCGTGGCGACCTGGCGGCTCACGGTGCGTCGCCCTGGGGGCGGGCCGGGGCCAGGCGGGCCAGGCGCTCGGCACTGGTGAGCTGGGGTCCCAGCCGGGTGATCTGGCGGCCCATGCGCATCATGGGGTAGTGCAGCATCAGCAGGTACGACGAGACCAGGGCGACGTCGCCGGTGCCGAGCCGGCCCTCCCCGGCGAAGCGCACGGCCAGTGTCAGCACCAGGCATGCCGTGAGGGCGAGGACTCCTTGCACCGCGACGGCCGTGCGTCCCTTGACCTGGCTGATGATCGCAACCGAGCGCTCGCGGTCGACAGGTTTGGCGACCACCTCCTCCCCGGGCGCCGTCGCGGCGCGCATCGCCACATCGACGACCCGGCTCTCCCGACCGCGCTGGCGGCGAGACAGCGTCGCGGTCCGGTCGGCGCCCACCACGGCCAGACCCAGAGCTACGGTCAGACCAGCGAGGTAGGCAAGGCCCAGCCAGACGTCGAGCGCGAGCAGCACGACCGAGACTCCGACCAGGAAGAGCCCGTGCTGGAGGATGTGCACGAGCGCGCCCTTCATGCCGACGCGTAGCCGCGCCGTGTCGCCGACCACACGGGTGACAACATCACCGGGGTCTCGCTTGCGCTTGGTCGAGTCGGTCCGCAAGGAGCTGGTCAAGATGCCGACGCGTCCGTCGTTGACGCTGCGGACGACGTACTTGGCCACGGCCACCCGTTGCAGGAACTCGCTCCCACCGAGCACCACCCCGATCAGCACGAGGGCCAACGTCGGCCACCAGGCGGGGATGCCGCCGGTCGGCAGCCAGGCGGGTGGTGCCGAGCGGCTGACCCGACCGGGGGACGCCAGGTCCACGATCCAGCTCAGCGGCCACGGCATGGCTAGCTGAGCCATGGTCACGAAAACCGAGGCAGCCAGAGCCGTAACCAGTCGGCGCCGGTGCGGACGGGCGAAAGGCCCGAGCCGGGTACCGATCACGGCCAACCTGTCACGACGCGTCCGAAGGCGCGGCTCACCTGCCCCGGCCGTCGTCGTCACGCCAGGGCCAGCTCGTCGCGCATCCATCGCAGGGCCGCCGACGTTGCCCGCCCGGGGTTGAAGAACAGGTCGTTCACGAGGGCGCGCCGGATCTCTGAGCGTTCGTGCGGGTAGGCCAGCCCTGCCTCCACGGCGTCCAGCGCCTCGGGGATGTCCGCCACCACCTGACCACCCTTGCGCCCCCAGGTCTCCAGGTCCAGGCGGGCGCCTTTCTTCAGGGTCAGCTCGAGCAGCTCGGGTACGTCGATGAACACGATCGGCCGGTCGAGCAGGGCGTACTCGTTTGCTACCGACGAGGCGTCGGTGATCAGCAGGTCCGCGATCGAGAGGGTGTGGATCACGTCCGGCTCGCGGACCAGCCGCACGTGCTCGCTCTCCAGGGGTGCCAACCGCTCCCACCAGTCGACCGTGGTGTGGGGGTGGTCGTGCGGCTTGACCAGGATGTCGTAGCGGTCGACCGAGGCCAGCTTCGCGATCAGGTCCTCGCCCATGGTCTCCATCGAGTTGTGCCGCTCGCCGGTTGGCGCGTAGAGCACGATCGGGCGTTGCCCGCTCACCCCGTGCAGGGCGAGCATCCGGGCGCGGTCGAGGGAACCGTCGAGGAGGCGGTCGGTCTTGGGGAAGCCGATGTCGACGGCTCTGGGGTCGTCGGCGGAGATGATTCCGGCGGCCTCGAAGCCACGCTTCATGTAGGGCCCCAGCAGGAAGTAGCGGTCCGCCCCGTCGGTCTCGGGCCGGATCGCACGGTTGCGGAAGGACATGCCGTGGAAGATCTGCACCCGCCACTGCACCCGGCGCGGCTCGAGCCGGCGGGTGTTCGCGGCGAACAGCACGTCGTAGTCGGCCTTGGCGAGGCTGCCCACCGAGCGCACGGCGTCCTCGGGCAGGTCGAAGTGCCGGTACATCGACTCGTGGTCGAAGAGGTATCCGCCCGGAGCGTGCGGCGACTTTGATCGCGTCCCACCGGACAGATGCACCTTCACGCCGGGCGTCGCCGTCAGCTCGTCGTACAAGGGCTTGAAGCACAAGAAGTGCACGGGAGCGTAGCCGGAGAAGAGGATCCTCATGAGAACCCCCCCGAGGCACGTTGGCTGCCGACCAGCTCGTCGTCGAAGGTGGCGACGCCCGGAAGGACCTCGACCCGGGCACGTTCGAGATCCTCGGGGAAGTCGATCTCGACCCACGGTGCGCCTGCCACGTCCAGGCAGCGGATCGGGTGGGCCGGGGCGATCTTGTTGATCGCGGAGGCCAGCCAGGCACGTTCGAAGCCCCTCGCGGCGATGGTGGATGCCGCCCTGATCGCCTGCTGGGCGGTCGGCAGGCTCAGGCTCAAGATGCCGACGTTCTCGCCGCTGACCCGGTCGCTGCTCATCACCTTGGACATCTCCACGAGGCGGTCACCGGCAACGCGGACCTTCATCTGCTCGGCCTCCTGCCCCGAACCAGAGTCGTAGAGCAGGGCGTCGTCGCCGGGTTCGAGGAGCCGCCGGACGAGACTCGGATGGAAGAACAGGTCTGAGTTCATCACGATCAGGTCGTCATGGATGATCTTCCCGGCGAGCAGGAAGGAGTACATGCTGTTGGTCTCGGCGTATCGCGGGTTGACCACGTAGCCCGCTGCGGAGCCCACGCAGGAGCGGATCTGCTGCTGCTGGTAGCCGACCACGATGGACACGTCGTCGACACCGAACGCGTTCAGCGCGCGAATCTGGTGGTGCACCAGGGGGAGCCCGCCCACCTCCCGCAGGCACTTGGGTCGACCTCGTGGGTCACGTAGCCGTCGACCTTGTCCCGCGGCCAGGATAATTGCCTGCATCCGTTGCTTCCTCGCTGTGGTGGAGACATCAGTGGCGCGACGGCGCAGCATGACCCGTGTGTGGCCGACCCCCTTCCTGTCGTCCGCGCTCCCGTTCCTCGGTCACTCTGCACGGTTTACCAACAGTTCACCAGTAGTTCATGTTGGGACATTGGTACTAGTACGAGCGCCCCCTGGTAGCGAGCCCGCCTGGCTGATACGGGGGCGTCGCTGTCCGGGCGACGTCGGTGCGCCTTGTCCTCCGAGGCCGAGAGCTGGTTCTCGTCAACGATCTCGGAGGTCCCCAAGGCGGTGCAGCAGAACGTCACCACAAGCCTGGCTCGGCCGGACATAAGTGCGACAACCACCCCCACGGGTGGGCCCGCAAGAGCCTCGCCGCTCGCACACTGGACTCGCGGGCTCCGATTTCCCGCGTTCGCCCTAGAGTCGTCCGGAGGTTGGTGCCTGGTGTCGTCGCCGGAGCCTCAGTTGGCCGCCGCTCGTCGGAGCGTGGCCATGAGTCCCCCGGCTCAGTACGAGCGGTGCGGCATCGCGCAGACCTGCAAGACCCTTTGGGCCACCGACCCCGCGGCGACTGCCAACTCGAAGGTGGTGCCTACCGTCTCGAACCTCTGGCTCGCGCGGGCAAGGACGCCGACCGCTGCGCTGGGTAGGTACGTCACGGCACTGAGGTCGACGACCAGGTCGGTCGTGCAGCCGCCGCTGTGCTCGTCGATAGCGACCCGAAGATCGGCCGCCTGTGCCTCGTCGACGTCGCCGGTGACCGCCAGGACGCGGGACGCGGCATCGAAGTCGAGGCCGAGAGGGACAAGGGACACGGTGGGACACTACCCGAGCGGCGGCGGCGCGCGCCCGAATCTAGGCTGAGGAGTCAGGTGGACGACGATCCGGAGCACGACGGCCTCGAGCTCGTGACGGCGCTGTACGACGTGATCCAACCCACCGGCCTGCCGGTCCTGCCGATGTTCGACGTCGACGGACGGTTCTGCCTCCCGGACGACGCCACCGAGCCCGGCGGTCTCTGGTTCGACGTCGTCGTGCTGCCCGACGATCGTCTGGCCCTGGTCGTGGGGGAAGTGCCTGGGATCGGCATGGCCACAGCGGTGGCTGCGGCACAGATGCGGGGAGTGATCCGAGCGGGCCTGCGCCGCGACGGCGACGCCGTCGACGCGCTGCAGCTCGCCGACCTCCACGCCGAGGACGTGGCCGATGCCCGGGGAACCACGGCGGCCATCGTGCTGCTCGACCCGGTGCGCCGCCTCGCGACCTATGCGAGTGCCGGACACCCACCACCGTGGCTGCTCCCGGCCGGCGGACCAGTCGTGCTCCTCAGCGACACCGGCGGAGGCCCTCTCGGGACCGGAGGCGGCACGGGCTACGCACGCGCCACCTGCAGCCTCGCCGAGGGCGACGCGGTCCTCCTCGCGAGTGCCGCCGCGCATCGATCCGAGGCGGTCCCGTTCCCAGGTGCCGCGGCCGGGGCCGGCGCTGACCCGGTGTTCGCAGGTCTGCATCGCACCGCTGGGGCGATCGCGAGCCACCTGGCCGCCGACGACGCGCTGTGCCTCGTCGGCGCGCGTCTTCGGACACCGGCGCACCGGGCTCTCGTGGTGCGCCTCGAGGGTGAAACCTACCCCGTCCGCTGTGCCCGCGAGGAGCTGGGCACCTGGCTGACGGAGCTGCGCGCCTCGCCCATGGACCAGATGGGCCTCACGCACGCGGCGTCCGAGCTGGTCACCAACGCAATCCAGCACGGCGCCGGCAGCGACGACCATGCGGTCGAGCTGCGCGCGCACCTGGAGTCGAACGGCGTGGTGCTGATCGAGGTCCTCGACCACGGCACGTGGCAGGCACCCTCCGACGACTGCGAGCGCGGTCGTGGCCTGGCGATGGCCGCTGGGCTGGTGGACCACCTGGGCGTCGCCATCCGCCCGAGCGGGACCAGGGCCTTCGTCCAGCACCGGCTCTCCCGCCCGGTGCCGATCGAGACCGTCGCTCCGGCGCCGAGGACCGCCCACGTGAACGCAGGGGTCGAGGTGGTGCACACCGCTCCGCACGCGGTCTCCCTACGCGGCGCCTTCGCCCACCAGGACGTCGAGCGCGTCGCCGCCGAGATCTTGGTCGCGAGCCGGGGAGGCACTGTCCGCCTGTCCCTCGACGTCACGGAGGTGACCAGCCTCAGCACGAGCGCCGTCCGCCTGCTGGCCGACCTCACCTCGGTCAACCACGCCGTCGGCCTGTACGCCGCCGACATCGAGATCACCTCGGCTGCGGACTCGGCCACCCAGCGGACGCTGGACATCAATCGAGTCCCCCACCATGTCGCTTGACCAGGTCGGGCGCGCGGCGACGATCCGGCTCGTCCTCGTCGCGGACGCGCCCCTCGTCATGGCCGGGACCGTTGCGATGTTGTCGAAGGTGGCACCGGAGATCGAGGTGATCTGCTTCTCGGGGACCCCCGACGTCCCGCTGCGGGCCGACGTCATCGTCTACGACCCGCAGCGCCACCAGCTCGCCGCCCTCGAGCAGCTGAGCCGCACCTCTCCGCAGGCCCTCGTCATCGCGTTCTCGTGGTCGACCCGCCCCGACCTCGTGGGCGAGGCCCGCTGCGACGGTGCGGCCGCCTTCTTGTCCAAGGAGCTCAGCGCCGTCGAGGTCGTCACCGCGATCCGGGCCCTGCGCGCCGGTCATCACGGCCGCTTCCTGGTCCAGCCCTACGCCCCGGTAGCGGAGTCGTCCACGTCGGCCCGCCTGCTCGGGCTGACAGAGCGCGAGATGCAGATCGTCGAGCTGATCACGGCGGGGCTCAGCAACGACGACATCGCCAAGAGCCTGTTCCTCAGCATCAACTCCGTGAAGTCCTACATCCGCACGGCCTACCGCAAGATCGGGGCGACCCGCCGCACCCAGGCAGTGCTGTGGGGCGTCGAGCACGGGCTCGCTCCCCAGGCGGAACGAAGGACCTAGCCGGCAGAGCCCCCGGCCATCAACTCCCCGCGAAGGTGACGATGGCGATGTCATCGCTCGCGATCTCGGACTGCCACGCGAGGGCCGCCCGCGCGATCGCCTCGCTGATGAGGGATGGCTCAGCGGGAAGGCTGGCGACGAGGGCAGCCAGCCTGTCCCCGCCGTACATGCCCTCGAGGGAGCGCGCCTCGGTGACGCCGTCGGTGTAGAGGACGACCGTCTCGTCGCCGAGCGGGAGACCCACCGTGTGGAACTCCGGCTCGGAAATCAGGCCGACCGGCGTTCCGGGCACCCCCAGCTCGTAGGTGCTCCCGTCGGCCCGCCGGACCAGCCCCGGCGGATGACCGGCCAGCGCGAGGCTGAGGTCCCACTGGCCGTCGAGCCGTTCCAGACGGACCACGACGAGGGTGCAGAAGCGCTCGGTCGCGTTGGCCTGCATCGCGGCGTCCAAGGCGGTCAGTAGACGGGCCGGGTCCCGGTGAACCATCGCGAGCGCCCGGACGTGGTAGCGGACGAACGACGTCACCACGGCCGCGGGGATCCCCTTGCCGCTGACGTCGCCGAGCGCGACGACCCATGCGTTCGGGCCCACCTGGAACACGTCGTAGAAGTCGCCGCCCACCTCGCGCCCACTGCCGGCTGGCCGGTAGACGCCGGCGATGTCCAGGTGCGGGATCGTCGGCGGGTTGGGCGGGATCAGCGTCTCCTGCAGCGTAGCGGCGAGGGAGGCGGCGTGCTCGCGAGCCTGCTCGGCGGACCGCTTGGCCTCGAGGAGATCGTCCTCGAACCGGTGCCGGTCGCGCGTCTCGAGCACGACTACGAGAAGCGCCTGCGTCGCGCGGTCGTGGACGGAGGCGTTCAGGAGCACCGGCACCCGCTGGCCGTCCGGTCGGACCAGCTCCAGCGCGATCTCTCGTACGGCGCCTGCGCGCTCGAGCATCGGCAGGAGGTGCGTCTCCAGCAGGATCCTCCCGCCGGCTGACAGCAGACTGCCCAAGGTGCGCACCCCCACCACGTCACCGCCAGCGGCGCCGACCAGCCTCAAGAACTCGGCGTTCGCCCGCTCGATGAGGCCCCCGCGCCCCAGCACGACGTACCCGCACGGGGCCGCGTCGAACAGGTCAGCCTCTCCCACCGGCGGGTCAGCTCGGGACTGGGACACTCAGGAATCCGCGGATAGCCGCGACGACGTCGCCCGGGTCGGACAGGTGGGGGGAGTGGCCGAAGGTCTCCAGCACCTGCAGCTGTGAACCGGTGATGTGCTGGTGGACGAACTGCCCAGCCGTCAGCGGAGCGATCGCGTCGTCACGGACCTGGAGGACCAGGGTGGGCGCCGTGACCCGTTGCAGGTCGGACCGGTTGTCCCCGCGGAACGTCACCGCGGCGAACTGTGCCGCGATCTCCGGGCGCGCGCGACAGAAGCTGTCCTCCAGCTCCGCCCGCGACGCGTCGTGTCCCTCCCCGGCGACCAGGCCGGACAGCGGCCCCTGCCAGCCGAGGTGGTTGCGCTCCATCACCCCGAGCAGCTCCTCGATCTCAGACGTGGTGAAACCACCCCGGTAGTCACCCTCATCGACGTACCGGGCAGACGGGGCCACCAGCACCAAGCGGGACACCGTCGACGGCGAGGCAACGTGCGCCAGGACAGCGATCATGGACGAGACCGAGTGGCCGACGATCGTGACGTCGTCGAGGCCGAGCTCGTCCAGGACCCGAAGAACGTCGTCGGCGTAGCCCTGGAGCGAGGCGTGGCGCTCGGCGTCATAGGTCACCGGGTCGGCGTCGCCCGAACACGGCAGATCGAGCAGGAGGACCTGGTACTCGCCCTCGAAGGCGGGGACGACGTGACGCCACATGGCCTGCCCGCACAGGAACCCGTGCAGAAACACCAACACCGGGGCGCCGGCCGGGCCGGTGACCACAGCATTGAGCCCAGAGGCGAGTCCCACGCCCGCATCATAGGGGGAACTGCGCACCGGCACCCGGGACGGCATCGTCTCGTGCTGGTGGCGCGCCGTGAGGACGCTACTCATCGGCGAGGCACGCCGGCACGCCAATCGACACGAACTCACCGCCTCCCGTGTCGAGCAAGAAGCCGTGAATGCTGCCGTCCCAACGACATGGACGAACGCCAGGATCTCATCGTCGATAGACGCACCGGCCCAGGTCACGCTGTGCTGGCGAAGTCGGTCTGGGCAAGGCTCGACACCTGAAGCCTCCACACCGAACGCAGAACTGCGTCGCCAGAAGTCCGAATCCAAGGGCGACCACCGTATGTCCGGCCATCTTGGCGCGGCTGGTGAGCCCCTGGCACCGGTGCTGGGCCGCCCGCCGGTCAGCAGCGTGGCCACCAGATAGGCAATGGTGGCGCTGAACACGATCACCAGCCCGCCCACAGTCGGCGTGCCCCGTTCGACATCATGCGTCATCGGGCCGTCGTCCCTGATCGGTTGGCCCACGCGTGTCTCGTAAACCATCCAATGGCTAGTCGAGTCCCGAGCAGGGATCCCGCACAAATATTGCCGCGGTCCCCCTCGGTCCCAGCCGATGAGCGGATGCCACGAGGGCTGATATCCCTAGAGACTGCTTGGTAGGTTCAGCAGATGCAGTCACTCCAGGACGAGGTGGATGCAGCGGCCGAGCGCTCCGGATTCTCCGGCGTGGTCCGCCTCGACCGAGCGGGCGAGACCGAGTTCTGCGCAGCCTATGGGTTCGCCGACCGTGCCCACGGGGTCCTGAACACGGTCGAGACCCTGTTCGCGACCGCGAGCGGAACGAAGGGCCTGACGGCGCTGGCGGTCATGGGCCTGGTCGAGCGTGGGACGTTTGAGCTTGCCACTCGCGCGCGTTCGCTGCTCGGGGACGACCTGCCCCTGATCTCCGACGACGTGACGATCGAACAGTTGCTTGCACACCGGTCCGGGATCGGCGACTACCTCGATGAGGACGCCGTTGACGACGCAGGTTACTGGATGATGCCGGTGTCGGTGCACGAGCTCGCGACCACCGAACAGTTCCTGCCAGTGCTGGGCGGGTACGAGACGGTGTTCCCCGCTGGCGAGCGGTTTCAGTACAACAACGGCGGCTACGTCGTGCTCGCCCTGCTCGCCGAACGGGCCACCGGCATGGACTTCGAGCAGCTGGTTCGCACGCTGGTCTGCGAGCCTGCAGGCATGCTCGACACCGCGTTCCTACGCTCCGATGAGCTCCCGGGCCGCGCCGCGCGAGGCTACCTCTTCGTTGACGGCTTGAGAACGAACGTTTTCCATCTCCCCGTGCTCGGCAACGGCGACGGCGGCATCTACTCGACGGCTGCCGACCTCAACGCCTTCTGGGACTCACTCTTCGCCGGACGGATCGTCTCGCCGCAGCGGGTCGCCGAGATGGTGCGACCGCACAGTGACTGGCCGGAGGAGTCCAAGCGCTACGGCCTCGGGTTCCACCTGCACGCCACCGGCGACGGAGTCCAACTGGAGGGGTACGACGCGGGCGTGTCGTTCTCCAGCAAGCACCAGCCCTCGTCCTCGATCACCTACTCAGTCATCTCGAACTGGTCAGAAGGCGCCTGGCCGATCATGGGGCTTCTCGACGACCGGCTCGGCACCTGAAGCACGGCAGGCGTCGGCGCATGCGAAGTGAACCGACTCAGAACCGGACGGCGGTCAGCCCGCAGCGGTGCCGCGCGGCCGAGCGTTCCGCACAGACCCGATGAGCGCGAGAGTGATGGGGAGCCTCCCGCCAAGTCACGCGAATGTTCGAAGGGGCCTCTCGGATGGCAGCGTTTGCTCCGCTCGGGCCCAACGGCGAGGACGACCAGCTCCCCCGCCTCGTGCTTCAACTCCGCGCCAGCGTACGCGGACAATCCTGGGCTGGGGCGAGAACCCGGGCCGGGATCCGACCATGGGTCTGGCGGCCGCGGACCGCCCAGCTGGCCTGGCTGGACAGGACGGATCCGTTGCTCTGGTGGCTGAGGACCGAGCCCGCGCTCTGGTCCGACAGCAGCGAGGCGGCCGACATCGCCGACCCGATCGAACCGGCCGAGGCGAACGAGCCGATGCTCGCGAACGACGCGAAGGAGACAGCGCTGCCAATGGAGAGGGTCGAGTCCTGCGAGAAGATCGAGAGGACCGAGTTCTCTGACCAGAGGGACGACACTCTTCGCAGAGTAGCCCTCGCGGATGGGACACACCCTGGGACAGGTAGGAAGGCCGCTCTGCACCCGTGGCCCGTAGCGGGGCTGACCTGCGACGACTCTTGCGCGTCGGTAGGGATACGAACCCCAAACCTTCTGATCCGTAGCGGCTGGCTCGTGCGAGTGCGTGCGGGTTCAGGCGGTCGCCCGGCAGCGCAACGTGGTGTTCTCATCGCAAGCGCTGGTGGGTGACTGGCAGTGCGAGCGGATGAAGACCCTAGAGCCCAGGCCGGCGCGGCCGGCTTGGCGTGGTCAGAGCCCGCTTAGCACTCGCGCGAGGTCATGACCATGGGTGGCGAAATCGAACGAGAAGGAAGACCGGTCGGAGGCCTTGCTCCGCCCGACCTCCGGCGGCTCGACGTCCGACGACTGCCAGAAGTAGTGCATGTGGGCACCGAGCACCGAGGTGAATAGGTGCTCGTTGCGGGCCGTGTAGGCATTGTGGCTGATCACGACCACGGCCTCGAGTCGCTTGGCGTGCATGAGATTGCACATCGCTGACCCGCCGAACCCGGCCACGACCCGAGCGCCGGCGAACAGTCTGACCTGCTCGACGAGCGGAAGCTCCTCGGGGTAGAAGACGTGGTACCCGCGGACGGCGAAGAAGTGCTCCACTTCCGCCTGGTTGCGACACTCTCGTCGGCGGCTCAAGGAAGCACCGCGGGAGACAAAGATCCGCTCGTGCTCGGCGGGCTGGGTGTCTGCGAGCAGTCCAGTGGTCAACCTCTCCCAAGTCTCCCTGATGTCCGGGTGTGCGTAGTAGGGCGACTTGTTGTGCCACATTGGCGAGGCTCCCACGACGCTCCGCAGCTGCACGGGTTGGTCCGACCAGACCAGGTCCGACTCCGCGATGCCGTAGGCGGTGAAGAGTCGACGCTCCAGGGATCCGTCCGCGCGGCGAGCCGGGTTGGTGTGGAAGAGCGCTTTGAGTTCCGGCATCTCGCGCTTGGCGCGGTCCCAGCCCCACAGGCGGCACAGCACCTCGCTTGTCAGGTGCCCGAAGTGGCCACTGAACATGCAGTCGAGGAAGTAGTAGTCCCCGTCGAGAATCCGAGTTGGTAAAGCTTGGTCGAGCCGCGAGAACAAGGGCGTGACCGACGGGTACCGCCGATTGCGAAGAATCTTCGCGTGCGACCACCGGAAGGAGTCAGGCAGGATCGTGTTTCCAGTGTGAAGGCGCATCCCGCCTGCGCTGACGATGGTCCCCGCGTAGTGCCGGAGGGTCATCTCCGGGAACTCGAGTTGCGTGGGCCACGGATCTGCGCGGCCGGGACCGTACGACGACTCCTCTATCTGGATGTTCAGCTGGCCGGCGGGGCGAACCTCCAGCACAGAAACGGCCATCCCGGGCTCCCGTGCTGTCAGGAGCTCGGGGACCTGGTGCTCGCGGAGCTTCAGGGCGTGCCGCCCGCGCTTGGTGACGACAACGAGCTGCTCGGACACGAGAACGGCTTTGAGATAGCGGGCGATCGCGATGTCGCGCCGGCTGAGGCCGAGCCCGACGTCGCGGCCCTGAGCAGCCGCGAGCATCCGGTGGAAGTGTTCTGCGGTGCGGCAGGGCCGAGCGTCACCCGGCTCGCGCTGCTGGACGGTCCGGTCCACGACGTAGACACCGCCGGCCCGCAGGTGCAGGAACAAGGACTCGAACAGAGTGCCGTGGTCCTGAGCCAACGAGACGAGCGCCGCGGGCCCGAGCACGACCAGGATGACGTCCTGGGTAGTGAGCCGGGACAGGCGGGCCACAACGTCGTCGAGGTTGGTCACCGGGTAGACGGAGAGAACGGTGACGTCGTCGCTGGAGAACTCGCGGAGCCAGCCATGGACGTCGCCCGGGAACACCGAGTCAGCCAGGACCACCACCGCGCGATCACCAGGCTCGCCCATCCTCTCCGTTGCCGCTGCGCGCCATGTGTCGCCCCCGGTGATGGGAGGGGCCTTGGATCTCGAGCTCTCCTCGGTGCGAGTGAACGGCGCCTTGAGGTGGACCGCCATTCGACGCAGCGTGGCCCAGGGATGACGCGGTGCCCGTCTGCCGGTCATCGGCTCGTATGCCCCCCGACGCCTTGTCGTACCAAGGCCCGTGCGCGGAGCAGCACGCGTCGGACCGGGGCGGGCAGGCCGCTGGCCAACCGGCGAGCCGGCGTTCGCCGCATGCGCGGAGTCGGTGGGGGCATCGGGCTGGCTGGTTCCGGGCCGGTGAGTAGCGCGACGGGCGATGTCGCCGATGCCAGCAGGCGCGCTCGCATACGGACGAACTGAGCGCCGTTGGAGGGCCGGATCGCGAGCCGCCACGCGGTGCGCCCAAGCTGAGACTGCGGAGCGCTGAAGGCGACCACGGTGGCACCTTCCGCTGCCTTCACGACAGCAGGCAGGCGGAGCTGATGACCTGCGTTTGCCAGCCTCACGCGAGCTGCGCCGGGCTCGAGCCGCACGCCGGGCAGCCTCAGCTGGACGTTGACCTCGCCCCTGACTCGGCGGGCCCAGCTCAACTGCTCGTCGACCTCCAAGTATTCGGCGGTCACCAGTTCCCCCTAACAGCGGAGAGCCCGGCCTTGACGTAGGCAGTACTGAGCGCACCCCTCGCCTCCTCGAAACTTCGCTCCCGCGCCTCGCGGATCTCCTTCCAGATGGCTGCGTCGAGGAGCGCGTTGGGATCGATAGCACGGCTGCGCGTGAGCGACCAGTCAGGCACCGCCTGGGGATCGGGCACGACCAACTCGGGCACGACGTCGTCGTACGCCTCCCCGAGACTGGTGTTCGCGGCGTCCGGCACAAGCACGACGAGCGTGCCGGTCGGACTGGTGTCCATCTCGAGCAGCACCAAATCCGGCCGGCGTGTACGCAGCACGTCGATGATCTTGTAGACGTCGCCGGCCCAGGCGGCACCCTTGACGGCACTGCCGACTCGTCCTCGGCCCCCTTCGTCGACAGTGCGGGGCAAGACGTCGTCGATGACGATCACGCTGGCGGGGTGACAGTGGCGTTCGGTGTTGATGAAGTCTCGCAGTGCGTACTCGGCCAGGTGCATCCCGTCGATGAATGCCAGGTCCACCAGCGGGCGTTCGAAGTGAGCAAAGGGGTGTGTCCGGGCGAAGAACTCGTCGCTTGTGGTCCGGACGAGGTGCAGGTCGCACTGCAACTCATGGGTCAGCGCGAAGTACGGATCGACGCCCACGCTGGGGACGCGCGACAGTGTCAGGCTCTTGCCGCTGCGAACACCGATCTCGAAGTACGTGCGTGGACGCAGCCGCTCATGGAGTAGCTTCAAGAACTTGTGTCGTTGCACGCTTCGCTCACTTCTCAGGGTCTGCTGCTCGAACGGGTGACAGGTTCGGTGAGGCCGCCTGGGTGGCGGTTGTGGTCATGATCAACTCGTACTCGACTGGAGTCAATCGGCCAAGACCTGCTTGCGGCGGCGGTGGGGTCTTCTCGATCCAGGTCACGATCGCGAAGGCCGGCTTCTGTCCCGACCGCCGGCAGCGCAACCAGCTGACGGGGGAGACGAAGTCGGCGGCCGGGAAGCGCGTGATCGGATTGCCCGACGAACTGGTCGCCCTGCTCAACGTGCATCGAGAGGAACAGGACCGTGAGCGGCGGGCAGCCGGGCAGCTCTGGCGGGAAGGAGGCTGGGTCTTCACCTTTCGTCGGGGAACCGATTAATGCAACGCCAACCATCACGCCTTTTTGGCTCTGCTGAAGGCAGCTGATGTGCGCGATGACCGGTCGCACGACGAACGCCATACCGCCGCCACGGTTCTTCTCGTGCTCGGTGTTCCCGAGCGCACGGTCATGTCGATCATGGGCTGGTCGACCACGGCGATGCCGGCCCGCCAAAAGCACGTATGCCAGCGCGCCCGCCGAGGGGTTGTTCGGCAGTGGGTGGGTGTCCCGCGGTGCGGAGCCGTCGCCGTCGGTGTTGCCGTCACCAAGAAGCGGCTCTGGTCGCACCGGCGTCGCTCAGATGATCCCCAGAGTGTCCATCGTTCTCGCCGCGTTTCTATGTGCGCGTCGCCGTTCTGCAGTCGGCTGCCCGCCGCCGCGCGGGACTCGATAGGCTGGCTGAGCGCGTGAGCAGTCACTCCCAGCGCCCGGACTGGGTGCCCAATCGCCGGTCATGGTCGTGTGTGTCGGATCTCGCCTCGCAGGGGTCGGGTAGGGATCGACGAGCGGTTTCCGCGCCGCACGCAGTTCGTCGCGGATCGTCCGCAGCGGAGCGCCGGCGACGTAGTAGCGGCCCCCGCGCTCACCTCTGGCCTCGAGAAGTCCCCGCTCCGCTGCGGTGACGAGGTCGCGGGTGCCGGTTCGCTCATCAACGCCCACGAAGCTTGAGATAGGACGGACGGGTGACGCGAAGTCCTAGAAGGGCGTCGAACAGGGCGTTGCCGAGTCTCTCCGGTAGTCGGTGCTGGGCGATGACGCGGTCGATGTGAGCCCACTGCGTCTCCGCTTCCTCGAAGCGCCGACGCATCGTCTGAGCCTGCATGTGGTGGGCCCGCAGGTTGAACTTCACCCAGAGCGTTGCGTCGTTCGCCGGCTGCCACGAACCGTGGCCAACTGCCGCGAGAACCTCGTAGTAGGCCTGCCGCTGCGTTGCGCAGCTGGGCGAAGCGGTGGCCGAGGACCTCGGCGCCCAGCCGGTGCTCGTGGGCCTGGTCGGAGGTGAACAGCCACGGCCCCAAGGGCTGGTCGGTGCGGGTCCGCCAGTCGGCCACCAGGCCGTGCCACAGGCCGGCAGTGGAGGATCCGATGGTCATCACGCGTTCGTGTCTGGACTTCGGAGTGGTGATCACTCCCGCCGAGATGGCCCGTTGGATGTGCAGGGTCCGATCCTGGAGGTCCTCGATGCGCAACCCGGCGAGCTCCCCGCGTCGCGCTCCGGTGTCCGCGGCCAGGCGGACCAGGAGCAGGTCGAGCTCGGCGCGACGCTGGCACCGGGTCGCTGCAGTGCTGCCGGTCTCGTTCGCGACCGCCTCGGGGAGCAGGGTCTCGGCGGTGCCGAGCAGGAGTCAGACGCCGTCGTCGCTGATCGGGCGGCGCGGTGCAGTGCGACCGGGTCGACCCGGAACCTGCCACCGACGACCGCGAGACCATGGCCCTGAGCGAACCACCGGGCGAACGCCGTCCTGACCCCGTGCGGGTGCAACGCCACGACTCGCGTTCTAGCGATCGCATCGGCGAGCAGGGCCCGCACGGTGGAGCGATACCCGATCAGGGTGGACGGCTTCCACGGGTGGTCCGCGCTCAGCCAGCCTTCCAGGAGTTCGGCGACAGTGAGCAGCTGGCCAGGTGGTAGCGGCCGCCCGCCGACGTCGGCCACGAGCGCGGCGCGGTAGGCATCTGCCTCCTCCGCGGTGCCGTGGAACATGAAGGACCGGTGCCGGGTCCTGCCGCGGGCGGGGTCCGGAGTCGTGGAGATCCGGATCTCCCA
>JBDSLK010000179.1:0-9043 GCA_039916425.1 Nocardioides sp. | reverse complement strand
CGCCTGCTCTGCCCCAAGCACCACGCCCTCGCCCACGACCAGACCTACGAGACCAACCCCACCGCCCACGGCAAGCTCCGGTTCATCCAACGCACCTGAGGGCGACGGAGAGGCCTGTCGGTCTTCGCCGCCGACGCCGCCCTGCCTGACCTGCCACCATGCGTCCATGAACTCTGCCGCCGCCCTGGCCCGCTGGCACGCCGTGGTCGAGAGCCATGACGCGGCCGACCTGCCGCCTCTGGTCGCCGCGGGAGCGGTCTTCCGCAGCCCGGCCGTGCACACGCCGCAGGAAGGTCGCGACACCGTCGTCGGCTACCTCACCGCCGCGTTCACCGTGCTCGGGCCGCAGCTGGTCTACGAGCGCGAGTGGGTCGGCGAGGACAGCGCGGTGCTGCAGTTCCGCACCGAGGTGGGCGGACTGGACGTGCACGGCGTGGACGTCATCACCTGGGACGACGCAGGACTCATCAGCGACTTCACGGTCATGGTCCGTCCCGCGAAGGCACTCCAGGTCGTGATCGAGCACATGGGCGCCGAGCTGATGAGGATGCTCGAAGCCGCCGGGCACTGACGCGCGCTCAGTCCCCCACCCAGAAGCCGCGCCCGCCGCCCGTCCAGTCCCCGAAGTGATCGCGGTACGACGACCGGTCACCGAGGTAGGACCCGACCACGGCAGCACCGAGATCGTCGAGCTCCGGCGAGACCACCTTGCCGTCCACCCGTCGCGCCATCGACTCGATGAAGCGGGCCAGCCCGGCGTCCTCCCCGAGCCGGAAGAAGGTCACCTGGGCACCGAGGCGCGAGGCGTTGTCGAGCTCGCGGACCGCGTAGGCCACGGTCAGCGGGTGCGGGGGGTAGGAGAAGAAGACCTCCCCGTCGGGCTCGAGGTGCGAGGTCGGCTCACCATCGGTGACGATCAGCAGCACCGGCTGGGCATGGGGGTGCTTGCGGAAGTGCCGGTTGGCCAGCAGCAACCCGTGGTGGAGGTTCGTGCCCTTCTCCCACATCGCGTCCAGCGCCGTGAGCTCATCGATCTCCATAGTCTGCGCCTGCCGACCGAACGAGATCAGCTGGAGGGCGTCACCACGGAAGCGCGTGCTGACCAGCGTGTGCAGGGCCAACGCAGTTCGTTTCATCGGCACCCAACGGCCGTCCATCGCCATCGAGAACGACGTGTCGACCAGCAGGGCGACGCAGGCCTGGGTGCGCGCCTCGGTCTCCTGCACCTCGACGTCCTCGATGCGCAGCCGCACCCCGCGGCCCCGGGCTCCCTCGGCCGCCGTACGACGCACGGCGTTGCCGACAGTGCGGGTGACGTCCCACGGCTCGGTGTCGCCGAAGGCCCACTCGCGCGTCGAGCCGGCCGGCTCGCCAGCGGCACCGGCCTGGCGCAGGTCCCGTTGGCCCTGGCGACCACTCATCCGCTGGGCGACGTCGCGCAGCAGCGCCTTGCCGAGCTGGCGCATCGCCTTCGGTGAGAGCCGCAGGGTGCCGTCGGTGCCCCGGCGCAGGTAGCCGCTGTCCCTCAGCGCCTGCTCGAGCCGCTGCAGCGTGCGGGCGTCGACCGCGGCTTCGTCCCCGAGCTGGCGAGACAGGGCGTCGAGGTCGACGTCGTCCAGTCGGGCGCCGCCGTAGGACTGCGAGAGCTGGTCGGAGAGCGCGTCGAGCTCCGCGAGGTCCTGCAGGACACCGGTGCCGTCCCCGAGCCCCAGCCCCTGCTCGCCCTCGAAGCCCTCCGAGCCACCCCAGTCCTCACCGGGCCGCAGGGACCGCAGGTTGTCGTCCATCCGCGACAGCTGGTCCATCAGCTCGGGCGAGCCGAACGCCTGCGCCGAGAGCTCCATCAGCTCGGCGCGCTGCTCGGGCGACATCGAGTTGAGCATCCGCTGGGCGGCGGCGGCCCTGGCGGAGAGGGCGTCGAGCAGCTCGTCGACGTTCTGGGGGTTCTCGGGGAAGTAGTCGCCGTGCTTGGCCATGAAGTCGTCGAAGTCGGCCTGGGTGTCGTCACCCAGCCGATGCTTCTCGAGCAGCTCGTTGAGGTCGCCGAGCATCTCGTTGACGGCGGCACGATCCTCGTCGGTGGCCCCCTCGAGCGCCTGCTTCATGCCGGCGAACCGCTGGTCCAGCAGCTCCCGGCCGAGCAGGTCCTTGATCGTCTCGTAGCTCTCGCGGGCCTCCGTGCTACTCCAGTCGTACGACGACAGCTCGCTCACCGCGGCGGCCGTCGAGGCCGGCAGCCCGTCCAGCTGGAGCTCGCGGAACGCCCGGTCCGTGTCGTCCATCGTGACGTCGCGGGCGAGCTGCTTGCGCTCGTCGAGGACCGCACGGTCAAGCAGCTCGCGCACCTCCTGCAGGGTGCCGTCGAGGTGGTGGCGCTGAGTCAGCTCGCGCCGACGCTCGGCGATGCGGGCGGCCAGGTCGTCCAGCCCGGTCTGGTCACGTCCGCCCCGCCGCAGGAACTCCTGCATCGCGCGCTCGGGGCTGTAGCCGGCCATCACGTCCTGGCCGATTGCGTCGAGCGCCTCCGCGACGTCGACCGGCGGTGCGAGCGGGTCCGGGCCGCCGTCGTACCGCCCGTAGCGGCTCCGGTGCCGGTCACTCATCCGTAGACGGTCTCTCCGCCGCCGGACTCCTTGCTCACCTTGCGGGCGAGGTAGAGCCCCTCCAGTGCCAGCTCGATCGCCGACGCCCGGTGGCCGTCGTCGGTCGCGCCGAGCCGGTCGCACACCCGGTCGTAGAGGTCGGACTCGCTGTCCTCGACCGGGGGCAGCGCGGGCAGTCCCGCGAGGAAGTCGCGGGCCGTCACCTGCTCCCCCGTCGTGACCATCCGGCCGCCGTCGAGGGCCTCCACGAGGAGCGCGAAGTCGACGCCGCGGAAGTGTTGGCGCACCGTCTCGGCGGTCGCCGTGCGCAGCAGGTGGGTCAGCGTCTCGCGCTCGCGGCCCTCCTCCCCGGACTCGAACTCGATCTTGCCGCCGAGCACGTCGACCGCGGTCTCGAGGTCAACGACCCGGGCGACGGCTCCGGCCTCCCCCTGGCTCACAGACCGGTGCAGCGCGGCGGCCGCGACGGTCTCCGCGCCGGCGATGGCGAAGCGCGCGCTGACCCCCGACCGCTGGTCCACCGCGCTCGACTCCCGCAGCGCCCGGGTGAACCGGGCCAGGATCTCCACGAGGTGGTCGGGCACGACCGCGACGAGCTGGGCCTCCTGGCGGATGACGGCGATCTCGTCTTCGATCTCGAGGGGGTAGTGGGTGCGGATCTCGGCACCGAAGCGGTCCTTGAGCGGGGTGATGATGCGGCCGCGGTTGGTGTAGTCCTCCGGGTTGGCGCTGGCCATCACCAGCACATCGAGCGGGAGCCGCAGCACGTAGCCGCGGATCTGGATGTCGCGCTCCTCCATCACGTTGAGCATGGCGACCTGGATGCGCTCGGCGAGATCGGGCAACTCGTTGATGGCCACGATCCCCCGGTGGGACCGCGGGATCAGCCCGAAGTGGATGGTGTCGGGGTCACCCAGCGTGCGCCCCTCGGCGACCTTCATCGGGTCGACGTCGCCGATCAGGTCGGCCACCGAGGTGTCCGGCGTGGCGAGCTTCTCGGCGTACCGCTCGGCTCGGTGCCGCCAGCCGATCGGCAGGTCGTCGCCGAGCTGCTCGGCACGGCGCTGCGACTCGGGGGTGATCGGCTCGAAGGGGTGCTCCCCCAGCTCGGAGCCGTCGATGACCGGCGTCCACTCGTCGAGCAGGCCGACCAGGGTCCGCAGCAGACGGGTCTTGCCCTGCCCGCGCTCGCCCAGCAGCACGACGTCGTGCCCGGCGATCAGGGCCCGCTCGAGCTGGGGAATGACCGTGGACCCGAAGCCGTGGAGGCCGGGCCAGGGGTCGTCGCCGGCCGCGAGCTTGGCGAGCAGGTTGTCGCGCAGCTCCTGGCGCAGGCTCTTGTGGACGTGCTCCGACTCGCGGAGCTCTCGGACGGTGGAGGCGGTGGGTCGCGTCACGGGTTCACGCTAACCCTCGCGCGCAAACCCCGGGTCGAGTGCTGGCCCCCGCGGGTGAGGCAGCCACCTGAGCACTCGACTCCGACCTTCAGCGCCTACGTCAGGTCGAGGTACATCACGTGCAGGCCGACGTACCCCTGTGTGGGCGAGGCGAAGGCCCCCGGCACGGTCCCGATGATCTGGAAGCCCAGGTCTCGCCACAGGGCCACGGCCGCGGTGTTGGTCTCGACCACGGCGTTGAAACAGATGCCGCGGAAGCCCTGCTCCCGGTGCCAGTCGACGACGTACGCCGCCAGCGCGCGGCCGACGCCACGCCCGCGGGCCTGTGGCGCGACCATGAACGACGCGGTCCCGACGTGGGCGCCGTGGCCGGGACGGTTGGGGCCCATCTTGGCGCTTCCGAGGATGGCCCCGGTCTCGTCCTCGGCGACGACGGTGAGCCCGGGTGGCGGTTCCAGCCACAGTGTCCGGCCGCGCTCGCTGGTCACGTCGAGCGGGTAGGCGTAGGTCTCGCCCTCCTGGACGGTGGCGAGGAAGAACGGCCAGATGCCCGACCAGTCGAGCTCGGTGGCCGGCCGGATGGCGAGGGCGCTCACTCCCCGGTCACCCCGTCGACGGCCTCGCGGAGCAGGTCGGCGTGGCCGTTGTGGCGGGCGTACTCCTCGATCATGTGCACCAGGATCCAGCGCAGGCTGAAGGCGCCCTCGCCCTCGTGGCGCGACTGCGTGACGGACTCACGGTCGAGGCCGCCGTCGGCCAGCGCCTCCGCGATGATCGCGTCGGAGGCGGATACCGACTCCTCGAAGAGGCGACGCAGGTCCTCGGGGGTGTCGTCCACCGCGGTGTGCCACTCCCAGTCGCGGTCGGCCTCCCAGTCCACGGATGCCCACGGCTGGACCTCCACCCGCCCCATCAGCACGTCGTTGAACCAGCTGCTCTCGACCAGCGCGAGGTGCTTGAGCAGGCCCCCGAGCGTCATCGAGGACGGCGGATGCGTCGCGTCGAGCTGCTCGGCGCTCAGTCCGTCGGTCTTCAGCCGCAGCGTGGCGCGGTGGTAGTCGAGGAAGGCCAGCAGGGTGGTCGCCTCGTCGGCTCTCAGGGGCGGGTCGGTGCGCTGGAGGTCGGTCACCCGGCTCACGCTAGTGGGCGCGGGTGCGGGACGTGCGGGTGACTTTCGTCGGCCGCGAAGATCCGCTCGTAGAGGTCGTAGACCAGCGCTGCCTTCGCATTGTTGTAGCTCATCCCGTCGGCGAAGCCCTGGGCGGCGAGGTCGAGCTTCGCCCCGCCGTACGCCGCGTGGTCGTCGGGGTGCGTCGCCAACCAGGACGCGAAGGCGAGATGACGCCTGGGCTCGATCGCGCCGGGCGACCAGACGTGGACGTTGGCGTCGGGGAAGGGCCAGGTGACGAGCCGGTGCTGCTCCCAGCCGGGTTCACGCGCCCTCAGGGTGAAGCCCGCCGCCTCGAGGTCGGGCACGTAGTCGACCTCGCGCGAGGAGTCGGCGACGGTGAGGTCGATGTCGATGGTCGGCTTGGCCTCCAGTCCCGGCACCGACGTTGACCCGACGTGCGTGATCGTGAGGACTCGATCACCGAGCACCTCCAGGAGGCGCGACCGGACCTGCTCGTACGCCGCCGGCCAGCCCGGGTCCGGCGCCACCACGGTGATCAGCCGATTCGCCGGGTTGCCGACACGCGCCGCGACGATCTCCTCGGGGCCGATCAGCGCGAATGGCCGCCAGAGCGGATGGGTCGCCGTCACCGCAGCCGCCCGGTCGCCGGGTCGCGGTCGGTGACGCAGTAGGCCAGACCGGCCGGGTCGGTCAGCACGGTCCAGAACTCCTCGACCACGCCGGCCCTCGCTCCGAGGGCGACGTGGCGGGCAACCTCGTCCTCACGGTCGGTCGTGCCGAGGTCGAGGTGGGCGGAGACCACCGGCTCGGTGCTCGAGCCGGTCGAGACGTCCAGCCGCTGGAGGAGCACGTCGAGGGCGAGCTGTCGCGGTCCGCGCAACCAGGAGAACTCCGGGCGACTGCGCAGCACCTCGACCGTCCCGCCCACCAGGCCGGCCCAGAAGGCGCACTCCGCGTCGTACGACGCCGGGGGGACGTCGAGGCAGACCTGGTAGACGCGGCTACGCCCGACGTCGGGCCACGACGCCGACGGCGGGATCACCACCGCGCGGTGGCGCACGAAGCAGAAGGTCAGGCCGCCCGGCGAGCGCAGCACCAGGTAGCCGGGGTCCGGCCGGTCGACGACCACGGCACCGAGCCCCTCGGCCGCCTCGGCCGCGCGGCCCACGTCGTGCACGTGAAGGTCGAGGTGGACCCGGCTCGGACCCTGCCCGAGCCGCTGCACACGCAGGTAGTCGTCGCCCTCGGGTGGCACCAAGGTCGCGAACTCGCCGCGCTGTCCCCGCGGGGCCGACGCGGCGTACCCCGTCACCGCGGCCCAGAAAGCCACACCGCGGACGTGGTCGGGCGCCGCCAGATCGAGGAACGCACTCAGCCAGAAGGGGCTGGCAGGCGACTCGGCGGGCACCCGAGCACACTAGGGCTCATGAACCCTCGTGTCGCCGGCCGCACCGCGCGCCTCCTCGAACCCCTCCACGCCCTGGGCTACTTCGCCCCCGAGGTCGAGGAGGAGCTGGTCGGGATCGGGCTGCGGGCGGGCCGGATGTCCTACTTCGCGTCGCGGTCGGCACCGATGGGACGGGTGGGGGCGGGCCCGGTCACGGCGACGTTCTACGTCTTCAACCCCACCCTGGTCGCGCACTTCGTGCCCGCCTGCTGGGAGGTCGCGAGCCCGGAGGCGGTGACGGCAGCGCGGTACGCCGGCATCACCAAGGCCTACCGTCGACTGCTCGGCGAGGAGGCCCTGACGTCCGCCGAGGTGTCCGAGGCGGCCGACCTCGCCCGCACGGCGACCGCCGGCTGCACCGCTCCGGGCCGGCCGCTCTACGCCGGTCACGCCGACCTGGCCTGGCCGACCGAGCCCCACCTGGTGCTCTTCCACGCGCTCACCCTGCTCCGCGAGCACCGCGGCGACGGGCACGTCGCGGCCCTGCTCGGCGCCGGTCTGACCGGGCTGGAGGCACAGATCTCCCACGTCGCGACCGGTCGTGGGTTCACCGTGCCCGCCGCGCAGGCCACCCGGGGCTGGTCGCCCGAGCAGTGGGCCGAGGGTGTCGCCGCGCTCACGGACCGCGGCCTGATGACGCCCGATGGGGCGCTCAGCGACAACGGCTCCACGATGCGCTCGGCGCTCGAGCGGACCACCGAGGAGCTGGCGGTCGGGCCCTGGGAGGTGCTCGGCGAGGACGCCACCGCCCGGCTCCGCACGCTGGCCGAGCCCCTGGTCGCCGTGGCGCTCGCACGCGGGGCCTTCCCGGCGGGCGTCTTCGCCTGAGCCGGCAGCGCCGGACAGGGGACGGGGGCTAGCCTCCCGTCATGGCGAGCGACCCCCGCGAACAGATGATCGAGGCGCTCTGCGCCCCGGACCTGGCCCCGATCGTCGACCTGGTCGTCTGGGTCGATGAAGGCACGCCGTACGCCGCCAACCACCTGGGCCGGGTGCGGCTGCACGACGACGCGCCCGCCGAGGTGCTCTCCGGCATCGACCCGCTGGGCAGCGAGGACCCGATGGCGTTCCTGCCCTACGAGCGCGAGGTGGCCGACCCCTCGCCCCGGGTCTCCACCGACAACGCCTACCCGCTGGCCGCGACCCGGTTGCGGTCGTTCTTCGCCGACCCCGACCGCAGTCCGGACCTGGCGATCGTGCACACTCCCCGGCACTTCTTCCCCGAGCAGGGCGGCCACGTCGGCGAGCACGGCTCGCTCGACGTCATCCAGTCCCGTGCTCCCCTGGTGCTCAGCGGGGCGGGCGTCCCGCGGAGGGGGTACGTCGACTCCTGGGCCCGGCTGGTCGACGTGGGGCCTACGCTCGCGCACCTGGCGGGGGTTCCCGACGACGACCTCGTCGACGCCGACGGCGCGGCCCTGGACGGACGGGTGCTCACCGAGCACCTCGAGCCGGGCGGCACCCGCACGCACGTGGTCGGGATCTTGTGGGACGGCGCCCACTGCGGCGACCTGCTGCACCTCGCCGAGACGGGGGAGCTGCCCGGCATCGCGCGGCTGGTCGAACGTGGCCTGGCGCTGCGCGGCGGCGCCGTCGCGGAGTTCCCCTCGATCACCCTGACCAACCACACCGCGATCCTCACCGGGGTCGGACCCGGCCGGCACGGCGTGATGGGCAACGTCTACTTCGACCGGGCCACCGGGGAGCGCGTGGTGCCCAACGACCAGTCGACCTGGCACCACAGCGCCGACTGGCTGCGGCCCGGCGCCCGCACGGTCTTCGAGATGGTGGCGGCCCACGCCCCCGCGGGCGGGCTCCGCACCGCCAGCGTCGACGAGGCGATCGACCGCGGCGCCGACTACGCGACGATGGCACTGATCCGCCACTCCGGGGAGAGCGGCGCCGACGCGCTCGACGACGCCCTGCCCGACCCGACGACGTCGCCCTACCTGCGCGACCCCGCCTTCCTCGACGACTCCTACTTCCGCTGGGGCGTGCGCGTCGACGACCTGGGGCTCACCCAGCTGCTCGACTTGTACTCCGACCCGGCGGCGGCACCGCTGCTGACGTGGTGGGCCAACGTGGTCACCGACTGCGGGCACCACGGTGGCGGTCCCCGGTCGGCGATGGCCCGCGACGCGCTCCGGCAGAGCGACGCCCGGCTGGTGACCTTCCTCGACCACCTCGACGCCGTCGGACTCACCGATGACGTGACGATCCTGCTGACCGCCGACCACGGGTTCGAGGGCTCCGACCCCACCGTCACGGGGTCGTGGGCAGCGGCCCTGGACGCGGTCGGCGTGCCCTACCGAGACGAGGGCCCCGGCCTGGTCTACCTGCTCTGAGCAACCTATGGGGTTGAAGTCAAGGGCCCTGGTTCTGGCGGATGGGCGTGGTGATGTTGCGCGGCGGGTGACCCGTCGTGCTGCTGGGTGGGTGGTTCCGGTCGTCGTTGACGTTGGGG
>JBDSLK010000178.1:0-5430 GCA_039916425.1 Nocardioides sp. | reverse complement strand
GATCCACGGGCGCGCGGTGTCATGCCGCAGCATCCAGGCGTGCGCGCGAGCGTTCGCCGAGTAGCCGAGCCAACGGCTGCGCCCGGGCTCGCCGGGGTGAGGCTTGTAGCCGCTGGTGAACGAAAGGTGCTCATAGGAGATCCGGGCCGCTCGCGCGGGCCGGACGTCGACGCGACGCAGGGACGGGGGCTTGGGGTGGAAGGACTCCGGGGCGTCTGGCCAGCCCGCCTGGTTGTAGAACTCGACCGCGTCGCGTACCTCGTTCTCGATCCGCGCGAAGGCCCGCCCGTCGCTTACTGGACGCGTCAACCGGAAGCCCGCGAGCACGATCTCGTCGCGGAGGGCCTGACCGGCCAACGCGAGCGTGGGTCGGGCAAGGGGGATGTCGCCACCGGTGTGGCCGGCCAGGTACCTGCGCCAGGCTCGTGCGTAGTAGCTGCCGGTGCGGGTGACCGGGGTGGTCGGGAGCCTGCTGCTGTCCATCAGTCGGCATCTTGTGCGCGCGGCCAGCCAGTCATGCTGCCACCGTAGGGGCTGGCCCGCTAGGGGCTGTAGGGGAGTTGGTCACCCCGAGCGGGCCGATGCGCCATAGTTGGCCCATGGGCAAGCAGGAAGACTTCGTGCTGCGCGCGCTCGAGGAGCGCGACGTCCGGTTCGTGCGGCTGTGGTTCACCGACGTGCTCGGCTTCTTGAAGTCCGTCTCCGTCGCGCCGGCCGAGCTCGAAGGGGCCTTCTCCGAGGGAATCGGGTTCGACGGCTCGGCGATCGAGGGCTTCGCCCGGGTCTACGAGGCCGACATGCTGCTCCAGCCCGACCCGGCGACCTTCCAGATCCTGCCGTGGCGTGGCGAGGGACCGTCGACGGCGCGGATGTTCTGCGACATCGTGATGCCCGACGGCAGCCCGTCGTACGCCGACCCGCGCTTCGTGCTCAAGCGGACGCTGAGCAAGGCGGCGGAGAAGGGCTTCACGTTCTACACCCACCCCGAGATCGAGTTCTACCTCTTCAGGGACGCCCCCTCCACGGGGGCGGAGCCGGTACCGGTCGACCGCAGCGGCTACTTCGACCACACGGCGCAGTCGAAGGGCTCGGACTTCCGACGCGAGGCCATCACGATGCTGGAGTCGATGGGCATCTCGGTGGAGTTCAGCCACCACGAGGGCGGCCCCGGCCAGCAGGAGATCGACCTGCGGTACGCCGACGCGCTGACCACCGCCGACAACATCATGACCTTCCGCACCGTGGTCCGCGAGGTGGCGCTCGGTCAGGGGATCTGGGCGTCGTTCATGCCCAAGCCGTTCACCACCCACCCGGGCTCGGGGATGCACACCCACGTCTCGCTCTTCGAGGGCGACCACAACGCGTTCTTCGAGGCGGGTGCGGAGTACCAGCTCTCCTCGGTCGGACGCCAGTTCATCGCCGGGGTTCTTACCCACGCCCCCGAGATCACCTGCGTCACCAACCAGTGGGTCAACTCCTACAAGCGGCTGCTCGGCGGGGGCGAGGCACCCTCCTACATCACCTGGGGCCACAACAACCGCTCCGCGATGGTGCGGGTGCCGATGTACAAGCCCAACAAGGGTCCCTCGACCCGGGTCGAGCTGCGCAGCATCGACGCCGCGTGCAACCCCTACCTCGCCTTCGCGGTGACCCTGGCCGCCGGCATGAAGGGGATCGAGGAGGGCTACGAGCTGCCCGCCGAGGCCGAGGACGACGTCTGGTCGCTGTCGGAGCGCGAGCGCAAGGCGCTCGGCATCCAGCCGCTCCCCAAGAGCCTGTACGACGCCATCGGCATCGCCGAGAACTCCGAGCTGTTGGCCGACACTCTCGGCGAGCACGTCTTCGACTTCTTCCTGCGCAACAAGCGTGCCGAGTGGGAGGAGTACCGCACCCAGGTCTCCGCCTTCGAGCGCGACCGGATGCTGCCGGTCCTCTGAGCCGGGGCAGCCGCCCCAGTAGGTTGACGTCGTGCAGGTCGTCTACTCCGAGCCGCGGGCCCGCCTGCTGCGCCTCTCGCTCCGCGCCGTGCAGGTGCTGGCGGGCGCCATGGCGCTGCTGGCCATCTACGTGCTCATGCGCGCCCCGGCCGACGCCCAGCAGTCCCGCGGCACCGTGCTCCTGTACGCCGTCGTCCTGCTGCTTCAGGGAGCCGTCCTGGTCATGGTGGCCCGCCGGGGGCTGCGGCAGCTGCCGCACCGGGGCACCGACGCACGGCTGTGGTGCCTGGTCACGGCTGGCCTTACCCTGCTCTCGGCGCTGCCCGTGCTGACCACGCTGCTGGGCATCGCCGCCGTGTTCGTCGGCCTCTTCGTGCTCACCACCGCCCTCCGCCGGGACGGCGAGCAGTGATGACAGCCCCGCGGGTGCTCGTCGTCGAGCACGAGGCCGAGTGCCCGCCGGCCCACCTGGGCCGCTGGCTCACCGAGGCGGGCGCCGTCCTGGTCGTGTGTCGGCCCTACCTCGGCGAGCGCCTGCCCGGGCTGGCGTCGTATGACGCGCTGGTGGTGCTGGGCGGCTCGATGGGTGCCGACGACGACGCCGAGGTCGGGTGGCTCCGCCCCACCAAGCGGCTCCTCGCCGACGCTGTCGCCGCGGAGGTCCCGACGCTCGGCATCTGCCTGGGCCACCAGCTGATCGCGAGTGCGCTGGGTGGGCGGGTCGAGGTCAACCCACCCGGCCAACAGCTCGGGCTGCTCCCGGTCGGCTGGACCGACGTCGCGCGCGACGACCCGCTGGTCGGCCGCCTCTCCGCGGGCCAGGAGCGGCGGGGCGTCCACTGGAACAACGACGTCGTCACCGTGCTCCCCGACCGGGCCACCCTGCTGGCCGCCGCGGCCGGGGGAGAGGTGCAGGCCGCCCGCTTCGGCCCGCGTGCGTGGGGTGTGCAGTGGCACCCCGAGGTCGACGTGCCGGTCCTGGTGTCCTGGGCCGAGGGCGACCGCGCCGACCACCTGGAGCGCGGCATCGACCAACAGGCCCTGCTCGACGAGATCGACGCCGCCCGCGACGAGCTGGAGACGGCCTGGCGCCCGCTGGCGGTGGCCTTCGTGACCATCGCCTCCGAGACTCGGTCCGCCCGGTGAGTCGGATGAGTCGGGGGAGCAACGAGGTCACCCGGAGCCACCTGCTGGGACTGGGCTTCCAGGACCTCGACCGGGCGCGGGCCGAGCTCGCCGCTCTCGGTCCGGCCGCCGAGCCGCTGCTGGCCATCCTGGGTCGCACCGCCGACCCCGACTGTGCGCTCGGCGGGCTGGTCAGGCTGCTCGACACCGACCAGCGCGACGACCTGCTCACCTGCCTTGTCGACGACGAGGGCACCGCGATGCGGGTGCTGGGCGTGCTCGGTGCCAGCGAGGCCCTCACCGACCACCTGATGCGTCACCCCGCACACTGGCGTGAGCTCACCGACCCCCTCCTCGGCGGCACCCGCCCGGCGGCGTACGCCGTGCGGGGAGGGCTGCTCGCGGCCGTCGGTGCCGACCCGGCCGACCCCACGCCGACCGCCACCGTGCCGGACGCGGAGGCCCTCGATGCGCTGCGCGTGGAGTACCGCCGGGTGCTGCTCCGACTCGCCTCGCGCGACCTCACCCACCACGTCGCCGTCGACGACGCGGCGGCCGAGCTGTCCGACCTCGCCGCCGGCACGCTCGACGCGGCCCTCGCCGTGGCCCGGCAGCGGGTGGGGGAGACCGCGGGGTCCGCGCGGCTCGCCGTGATCGCGATGGGCAAGTGCGGCGGACACGAGCTCAACTACGTCAGCGACGTCGACGTGATCTTCGCCTTCGAGCCGGTCGACGGAGCCGACGACAACGTCGCCCTGCGTGCGGCGACCCAGCTCGCCTCCCACCTGGTGCAGGTGTGTGGCGACCACACCGCCGAGGGCACCATCTGGCCGGTCGACGCGGCCCTGCGCCCCGAGGGCAAGCGGGGGCCGCTGGTGCGGACCCTGGCCAGCCACCGCGGCTACTACGAGCGGTGGGCCAAGACCTGGGAGTTCCAGGCGCTACTGAAGGCCCGGGCGGTCGCCGGCGACCTCGACCTCGGCCGGGAGTACGTCGAGATGGTGACGCCGCTGGTGTGGAGCGTCGCGGAGCGCGACGGCTTCGTCGGTGACGTGCAGGCGATGCGGCGGCGGGTCGTGGCCCACCTGCCGGCCAGTGAGTCCGAACGCCAGCTCAAGCTCGGCTCGGGTGGCCTGCGCGACGTGGAGTTCGCCGTGCAGCTGCTCCAGCTGGTGCACGGACGGTCCGACGAGGGGCTCCGCGCGCAGGCGACCCTCAGCGGCCTTGCCGAGCTCACCGAGCGCGGGTACGTCGGCCGGGAGGACGGCGACGCGATGCACGACGCCTATGCGTTCCTGCGGACCATGGAGCACCGGATGCAGCTGCACCAGCTGCGCCGCACCCACGTCGTGCCGGCCTCGGAGGAGGGGCTGCGGCGGCTCGGCCGGTCGATGGGCTACCTCAAGGAGCCGGTCGCCTCCCTCGAACGCGACTGGAAGCATCACCGTCGCGAGGTCCGCCGGCTCCACGAGAAGCTCTTCTACCGCCCCCTGCTGGCGGCCGTCGCGCGAATCCCCGGCGAGGAGGCGCGGCTGTCGCCGGAGGCGGCGCGGGCCCGGCTGGCCGCGTTGGGGTACGCCGACCCGAAGGCAGCACTGCGCCACCTCGAGGCCCTCACGTCCGGGGTGAGCCGCACCGCCACCATCCAGCGGACCCTGCTGCCGGTCCTGCTGGAGTGGTTCGCCGACGCGCCCGACCCGGATGCCGGGCTCTTCGGCTTCCGCAAGATCAGCGAGGCCCTGGGCCGGACGCCGTGGTACCTCCGGATGCTCCGCGACGAGGGCCAGGTCGCCGCGCGGCTGGCCCGGCTGCTCGCCACCTCCCGCTACGCCACCGACCTGCTCCAGCGCGAGCCTCAGGGGGTGCGGCTGCTGTCGGAGGATCTCCGCCCGCAGTCGGCGGAGGCGCTGACGGCGGAGATGTCGTCCTCAGCGGCCCGTCAGGACGGCGTGGAGGCGGCGGTCCGGGCCGTCCGGGCGATCCGGCGGCGCGAGCTGTTCCGGATCGCGGCCGGCGACCTGCACGACCTCGTCGACGTGGCCGACGTCGGCGCCGGCCTGTCGCGGGTCACCGACGCCACCCTGCAGGCCACGCTCGACGTGGTCGCCCGGGCCCTCCAGCGCATCGAGGCGCAGTCCGGCTTCCCGCGCACGGCCATCTCGGTCGAGACCGACCTGCCGATGATGCCGCCAGCGCCGGCGCCCCTCGCCGGCGACGCCACGGTCCTCAAGCCCGTCACCGTCATCTCCGGGTCGTTGCCGCGGATCGCGGTCGAGGCCCCGACCTCTCCTCCGACCCCCGAGACACCGGGGGCCGGCGACCGCATCCGGCTCGTCTGGATGCTGGCCGGCACCGCCGTGCTGTTCGC
>JBDSLK010000177.1:0-4761 GCA_039916425.1 Nocardioides sp. | reverse complement strand
CCGGGCGAGCGGGTGCTGGCGCTCAGCGAGCTACGCGCCGATGGCCCCGGGCTGGCGCTCGGCACCCGGCAGGGCGTGGTCAAGCGGGTCAACCCCGAGGTGTTGGGCAACAGGGACGACTGGGAGGTGATCGGCCTCAAGGACGGCGACGAGGTCGTCGGCGCTGTGCAGCTCGTCACCGGCCGGGAGTCGCTCTGCTTCATCACCACCGACGCCCAGCTGCTGCACTTCGGCGCCGACGGGGTGCGGCCCCAGGGCCGCTCGGGCGGCGGGATGTCCGGCGTCCGCCTCACCGCCGGACAGTCGGTCGCCTGGTTCGGTGCGCTCGACCCGACCGACGCGGTCGTGGTCACCGCCTCCGGCTCCTCCACCGCCCTGCCCGGCACGGAGCCGGGGGCGCTCAAGGTCACCCCCTTCGCGGAGTACCCCGCCAAGGGCCGGGCCACGGGCGGTGTGCGCTGCCACCGCTTCCTCAAGGGCGAGGACGCCCTGGTCTTCGCGTGGGCCGGCACCGGGCCGGCCCGGGCCGCGGCGGCCAGCGGCGCCCCGGTCGACCTGCCCGAGCCGGTGGGTCGGCGTGACGGGTCGGGTCTGCCCGGTTCGCAGCCGATCGTGGCGTGCGCGGGGCCGGTCTCGGCGCGTCTGGGTGGCTCAGCGGCCACCAGCGGTATGGGAGGCTGACCTGCATGTTCTGGCCCCTGTCCCGGCGGCTCGCCGTCGGTCCCGCCGCCCTGCTGCTCGCCGTCGCCCTGACCGGGTGCGGGGGCGGCGACGACGCGCCCGCCGCCGACGCGCCCACGCCCGAGGAGGTGCTCGCCCAGGCCAAGACCACTCTCGACGAGACCAGCGGTCTGTCGATCGACCTGTCGACCCCCGGGCTGCCCGACGGTGTGCAGGGCATCGCGAGCGCCACCGGCGTGATCACCAGCGCACCGGCGTTCGACGGCACGCTCGACGTCGTCCTGTCCGGCACCACCTTCTCGGTTCCGGTGATCGCGGTCGACGGCACCGTCTACGCCCAACTGCCGCTCACGACCGGATGGCAGGACATCGACCCCGAGGACTACAACGCCCCCGACCCGGCCGGCCTGGTCGCCGGTGAGACCGGATTCTCCGGCCTCCTGCCGGCCACCACCGACGTCGTGGAGGGCGAGAGTGTGCGTGGCGGCGACAACAACGAGGAGATCCTCACCTCCTACACCGGCACCGTCCCCGGCGCCGCGATGAAGAAGGTCATCCCCTCCGCGACCGGCGACAGCTTCGACGCCACCTACGCGGTCACCGGTGACGGCGAGCTCCGCGACGCGACGTTCGTGGGCGCCTTCTACGCCGATTCCGGGGAGATGACCTACACCGTCACCTTCGAGGGCTACGGCACGCAGAGGGAGATCGCCGCCCCGTGAGCGCCGGCCGGCAGGCCCGCGCGCTCCTGGCCCTGGCCTCCGTCGCGGTGGCCTTCGCGGCCGCCGATACCTACGTCGTGGTGCTCGCCCTGCCCGACATGATGACCAGCGTCGGCATTCCAGTCGTCCAGCTCCAGCGGGCCGCCCCGATCGTGTCGGGCTTCCTGCTCGGTTACGTCGCGATGCTCCCGCTGATCGGTCGGATCGCCGACCTGCGCGGGCGGGTGCCGGTCCTGGTGATGGCCCTCGTCGTCTTCGCCCTCGGGTCCCTGGTCACCACGCTGGCCTACGACATGCCCACGATCGTCGTCGGACGCTTCCTCCAGGGCGTAGGTGGCGGCGGACTGGTCCCTGCGACGCTGGCCCTGGTCGCCGACCTCTACCCCCGCGAGCGCCGGGGGGTGCCGCTGGGGGTGGTCTCGGCTGTCCAGGAGCTGGGCAGCGTGGTGGGCCCGCTCTTCGGGGCCGTCGTGCTCTCGGTGGGCGACTGGCGAGCCATCTTCGCGATCAACCTCGCGGTCGGACTGGTGCTCGCCGCGGCGATCTCGACCCTCGCGGACCGGGCTCCCGCGCGACCACCCGGGACCGGCGCACGCGCGGGCCGGCCCGACCTGGTCGGCGCCCTGCTGCTGGTGCTCACCCTCATCACCGGCGGGCTCGTCTTCGTGCAGCCCTCCCAGCTCATGCAGGACCTCACCTGGGGGCAGCTCTTCATCCCGTTCACCGGCGACGGCCGCTGGCTGACCCCGCTGGGCGCGCTGGCGATGGCCTGCGCCCTCCTTCTCCTGGTCCGCAGCGCGACCGCCCGTCGCCCCCTCGTGGACCTCCGCGGCTGGCTGCGCGGCCTGCTCGAGGCGGATCTTCCGGGTGCCCTGCTGCTGGCGGCGGCACTGAGCGGAGTGATCCTCGCGTTCGCGACCGCCGACCCCCAGGTGCAGGTCTTCTCCGACCAGGGCCTGTGGTATCTCCTCGGCTCGGCCGTGGCCGTGGTGCTGTTCGTCGTCCACCTGCGGCGCACCCCCGAGCCCCTGGTGCCGCACGGAGCGATCGGGCGTACGCCGGCCTGGGGCGCGCTGCTGGTCAGCTTCTTCGTCGGCGCCGCCCTCATCGCGGCCCTGATCGACATCCCTCTCTTCGCCCGGACCACGATCTACCCCGACTCCCAGCTCCAGGCGGCGCTGGTCCTGGTCCGCTTCCTCGTGGCCCTCCCGGTGGGCGCCGTCCTCGGGGGCTACCTGACCCGGCGGGTCCCGGCCGGCGTGGTCACCGCGGCCGGCATGGTGCTCGCGGCGATCGGCTTCGTGCTGATGAGCCGGTGGGGGCTCACCACGCTCGAGGAGGCGTCGGCCAGCATCCCCCTGGTCGTGGGCGGACTCGGCTTCGGGCTGGCGCTCGCGCCAGTCAACGCCGCCGTGCTCGCCAGCACCGACGACAGCGTCCACGGCCTCGCCACCGCCCTCGTGGTCGTCTCCCGGATGGTCGGCATGCTCGTCGGCATCTCGGCCCTCACTACCGTGGGCCTGCGCCGCTACTACGCCGAGCAGGTCGACATCCCACCCGCTCGTGAGGTGTGCGGCGGGACCACGCGCTGCACCGAGTTCACCGTGCTCCTCAAGCAGGCCGGCATCGCCCAGGAGCAGACGGTCTTCCTCGGTGCGGCCGGCTGCGCCCTGGTCGCCGCCGTGCTCGCGCTGGTGCTCTTCCGGCACGCCGAGACCCGCGCCCTGTCGGCCCACGACCTGCTCCGCTCGTCGTTCGGTGGCTGAGCACTCCTCACCTCGGGCCGCTGGCTTCGCTAACCTCGACTCGTGGCTGACTTCGACGACCTGATCGCGGCCAACCGTGACTTCGCCGCCGACTTCCGCGGCGGCGACTTCGACGGTGTCGCCCACCGTGGGGTCGCGATCGTCACCTGCATGGACTCCCGGATCGACCCGCTCCGGATGCTGGGCCTGGCCCACGGTGACGCCAAGATCTTCCGCAATCCCGGAGGCCGGGTCACGGCCGCGGCCCTGGAGGCGCTGGTCCTGGGCGTCCACCTGTTGGGGGTCGAGCGAGTCCTGGTCATCCCGCACACCCGGTGCGCCATGACCCAGTCGACCGAGACCGAGCTCCGCGAGCGCGTCGGGGCGTCTGCCGGCATGGACGCGTCGTGGCAGCAGTTCCACGTCATCGAGGACCAGCTGGCCACCCTCGAGGAGGACGTGCGCATGGTCACCTCGCACCCGCTGATCCCGGACCGGGTCGCGGTCGGCGGGTTCGTCTACGACGTCGACTCGGGACTCGTCGACCGCAAATTCTGAGCGCACCGACCCTGGCGTGGGAGACCCGCGCTCGAGAGCTCCGGACCCGCCGGCCTATCGGCGGCCGGCGCGCAGGAGGAGGGCGAGGACCAGCAGCACACCCACGACGAGGCCGAGAAGGATGAGGAGCTCGAGCGCGCCAATACCGAACATGAGCGGAACCCTACGTGCTCACGCGTCGAGCGCCTCGACATCGACCTCGTAGGCACCCTGCACGATGAACTCCTTGCGCGGGGCCACCTCCGAGCCCATCAGCAGCTCGAAGACCTTGCCGGCCGCGTCGGCGTCGTCGACGGTGATCCGGCGCAGCGTGCGGTGCCGCGGATCCATCGTCGTCTCGGCCAGCTGATCGGCGTCCATCTCCCCGAGCCCCTTATAGCGCTGGACCGGGTCCTTCCAGGCGATGTTCTTCTTCTTCAGCTCGGCCAGCTTCCGCTGGAGCTCGTCGTCGGAGTAGGTGTAGACGTACCTGTCCATCCCCTTCTTCGGCTTCGAGATCTCGATCCGGTGCAGTGGCGGGACCGCGGAGTACACCCGGCCCTCGCTGAGCAGGTCGGGCATGTAGCGGAAGAACAGGGTGGCCAGCAGGCACCGGATGTGGGCGCCGTCGGAGTCGGCGTCGGCCATGAAGATGATCCGGCCGTAGCGGCGCGCCTCGAGGTCGAACGTGCGCCCCGAGCCGGCCCCGACGACCTGGATGATCGAGGCGCACTCGGTGTTCTTGAGCATGTCGCCGACCGAGGCCTTCTGGACGTTGAGGATCTTGCCCCGGATCGGCAGGAGGGCCTGGAACTCCGAGTCGCGCGCCAGCTTGGCGGTGCCCAGCGCGCTGTCGCCCTCGACGATGAAGAGCTCGGAGCGCTCCATGTCGTTGGTCCGGCAGTCGGCGAGCTTGGAGGGCAGCGCCGATGACTCCAGGGCGTTCTTGCGGCGCTGGGTCTCCTTGTGCTGCCGCGCGGCGATCCGGGTCTTGCTGGCGCCGACGACCTTCTCCATGACCAGCTTGGCCTGGGCCTTCTCGGCCCGCTTGGTGCTGGTGAGGAACTTCCTCAGCT
>JBDSLK010000176.1:0-13473 GCA_039916425.1 Nocardioides sp. | reverse complement strand
GGTGCACGCCGCCACCCGGGTCGGAGCCGACGCCCTGGGTCGCGAGGACCTCGGCGCCCTGGTGCCGGGTGGGCGGGCCGACCTGGTGCTCCTCGACGCACCCTCCTACGTCCACCTGGCCTACCGCCCGGGCGTACCGCTCGTCGCGGGTGTCTGGGCCGGTGGGCGGCCCGTGTGAGGTAGCCGACCACCCCTGGGCAAGCTCGGCGCGTCCTCGCGCACCGAGGCCGCGGCCGTCGCCCGGCGTCGCCGCGCCCTGCTCGGCTGACGGATCGCCGAGGCTCGCAATGAGCCGGAGGGGACCTTCACCCCTTAGGCTCAGCGCCATGGAGGCCGAGAGAGCGTCGGCCGGTCAGCGTCTCCTTGCCGCGGCTGTGCACGCCTACACCGCGACCGGTTCGGTGCTTGCCCTGCTGATGGTGCACTACTCCTACCGGGGCGAGGTCGAGACCGTCCTGTGGCTGTTCCTCGCCGCCATGGTCGTCGACGGCACCGACGGCTTCCTCGCCCGCCGGGTCCGGGTCAAGGACGTGCTGCCCGGCTTCGACGGGGCGCTGCTGGACAACATCGTCGACTACATGACCTACACGTTGGCCCCGATGGCGTTGCTGTGGGGCAACGGCTTCCTGCCGGACGGTCCGCTCGGCGGGCTCCTGGCCGCGATCCCGCTGCTGGCCTCGTGCTACCAGTTCTGCCGCAGCGACGCCAAGACCGATGACCATTTCTTCCTGGGCTTCCCCAGCTATTGGAACGTCGTCGCGTTCTACGTCATCGCCACCAGCCTGGGCACCACCACGACGGCGCTGATCCTGGTCTTCTTCACGATCATGGTCTTCGTGCCGATCAAGTACGTCTATCCGTCGCGAACCGAGCCGATGTGGCAGCTCACCTTCGTGCTCACCGCGCTGTGGTTCGCGGCGTACGCCGCGATCGTCGCGGGACTGCCCGATCCCAACTCCCTCGTGGTGGGAGCCTCCGTCGGGTACCTCGTCTACTACACCGCCCTCAGCCTCTGGCTGACCTGGCAGTTCCCGCGCCGGGCCGCCCGCGAGGCCTCCGCCGCCACCGCCTGAGCGCGCTCGCACGGTGATCGACACCGGGGTTGACGCCCCCGCACTCCGCGTTCATGTGCACCTGCCGCGCCGGTCGCGACAGTCACGTCCCGCAGCACCGGGTCGAGGAGATCACCGCCCTGCACGCCTGACGGCGTGCTCGTAGCATGGCCGGGTGACCACGACCGATGCGGTGACCAGGCGGGCGGCACGCCGCCACGCAGGAGCGCGTCCGGGCCGGCTGCCCCTGGTCGGGCCAGAGGGGCTGCCGCCGGGACCGCGCTGGCCGCCGCTGCTCCAGACCCTCGCCCTGATGCGGTTCCGGCACCGTTTCGTGCCCTACCTGCACCGACGCTACGGCGACGTCTTCACAGTCCGGCCCGTGCCGAAGGGCCGGCCGCTGGTGCTCTTCACCCGGCCCGAGCACGCCCGGGAGATCTTCGCGGGCGACCCGGCGGTCTTCCGCGGGGGCCTGGGCAACGCGATCCTCGGGCCGATCATGGGCGAGCACTCGCTGCTGCTCCAGGACGGCGCCGACCACAAGCGCGCCCGCCGACTGCTGATGCCCGCCTTCAACGGCCAGGCGCTGCGGTCCTACGAGGACCTGGTGACCGAGGTCGCCCGAGCCCACGTCGGCTCCTGGCGCGACGGGGAGGAGTTCCGGTCCCTGGACGCGATGAACGCGCTAACCCTCGAGGTGATCCTCCGGGTGGTGTTCGGGGTCACCGACGAGTCCCGGCTGGCCGCGCTCCGGCCCCGGGTCACCAGCACCGTGGACGTCTCGCCCGTCGTGCTGCTCGGCTGGGGGTATCCCTGGCTCCAGCGCTTCGGGCCGTGGCGGCGCACCGTCGTCAACGCCCTCGAGCTCGACCGGCTCCTCTACGACGAGATCGCCGCCCGCCGCGCGGCCCCCGACCTCGACCAGCGCACCGACGTGCTCTCCCAGCTGATCCGGGTCGACGTCCCTGCCGGCGGCGATGACGCGGCGGCTGACGGGACCGGTGACCGGTTGGGCGACGAGGAGCTGCGTGACCAGCTCGTCACGCTGCTGCTGGCCGGGCACGAGACCACCGCGACAGCGCTCGCCTGGGCGATCTACGAGGTGGGTCGCGACCCCGAGCAGCTGCGCCGGGCCCGGGCGGCGGCCCTGGCCGGTGACGCCGAGGGGGCCAACCGGGCCGACGGCGACGCCTGGTTGGAGGCGGTGCTGAAGGAGTCGATGCGGCTGCATCCGGTGATCCCGATGGTGCTCCGCACGCTGGTGCGCCCGGCGACGGTGGGCGGCCTCGACCTGCCCGCCGGCACGACCGTCGGTCCGTCGATCCTGCTCGCCCACGCCAGACCCGAGAACCACCCCGAGCCCGAGGTCTTCCAGCCCGAGAGGTTCCTGGGGCAGAACCCGCCCACCAACACCTGGATCCCCTTCGGCGGCGGGGTGCGTCGCTGCATCGGCGCCGGCTTCTCGCTGATGGAGGGAGTCGCGGTGCTCCGCGAGGTCTTCTCCGCCGTCGAGGTGACCAGCCTCGGTCCCGACGAGCCGAAGGTCCGCAACATCACCAGCGTCCCTCGTCGCGGCGCCCGGGTGCGGGTGACCCGACCGGCCTGACAAACCCCGTGCGGCTGACGAGGGGGACGTGCCAGCATCGGGATTCGTGACCTGGTCCGATCGTCTCCGTGCCCTGCGGATCGACCTCACGCCCCTGCGTGAGTCACGTGACTTCCGGCTGCTCTTCGTGGCCGGGACGGTCTTCTACCTCGGCGCGATGGTCAGCTACGTCGCCATCCCGTTCCAGATCTACCGGCTCACCGGCTCCAACTTCGCCGTGGGGGCGGTCGGCCTGGTCGAGCTGGTCCCGCTGGTCGTCTTCGGCCTGTACGGCGGTGCGCTGGCCGACCACGTCGACCGTCGCCGGCTGTTGATCTGGACCGGTGTGGCGCAGGCGGTCTTCACCGCCGTCCTCGCCGTCAACGCCTTCCGGGAGCGGCCGAGCCTGGGGGTGATCTTCGTGGTCGCCGGCCTGCTCACCTCGTCGTCGGCGCTCCAGCGCCCGTCGCGCGAGGCCCTGATGCCGCGCACCGTGCGGCACGACCAGATCCCCGCGGGCAACGCCCTGACCAGCCTGGGCATGCAGCTCGGAGTGCTCGTCGGGCCGGCCCTCGGCGGACTCCTGGTCGCCTACGTCGGCATCGGCTGGTGCTTCGTCGTCGACATCGTCGGCCTCGGCGTGGCGACGGCGCTGTACGTCGTCATGCGTCCCTACCCCCACCAGGCCGAGACGACACCGCCGTCGCTGGCCGGCATCGTCGACGGCATGCGCTACGCGCTGCGTCGCCGGGACCTGCTGGGCACCTACCTGGTCGACCTGGCGGCCATGTTCCTGGCCATCCCGGTGGTGCTCTTCCCGGCGCTGGCCGACGAGGTCTTCGACCGTCCCGAGCTGTTGGGGCTCCTCTACACGGCGGAGACTGTCGGAGCGCTGGTCGCGACCGCGTTGAGTGGCTGGACCTCGCGGGTCCATCACCACGGCCGGGCGATCGTGGTCGCGGCGGCGGCGTACGGTGCGATGGTCGCGCTCGCCGGGGTGATGCCGAGCATCTGGCTGGTCGCGCTGTTCCTGATGCTCTCCGGGGCCGCCGACATGGTCTCCGGCGTCTTCCGCGGCACCGTGTGGAACCAGACGATCCCCGAGGGGATGCGCGGGCGGCTGGCGGGCATCGAGATGCTGTCCTACTCCCTCGGCCCGCTTGGCGGCCAGGTACGCGCCGGGGTGGTGGCGGACCTCTGGACGGTGCGTGGCTCGATCGCCAGCGGCGGGCTGGCCTGCGTCGCCGGGGTAGCGCTCACGGCGGTGTGGCTGCGGGACTTCTGGTCCTACGACGCGCGGACTGACGAGCACGCGGTGGCCGAGCGCGAGCGACGGCGGGCCGCCGGCGAGGCCGTCGTCTGATCAGGCCACCGCGTCCACGTCCGGGTCGAACGTCGCCGCCACCGCCTCGAAGAGGTCGCAGAAGTCTGCGTAGTCGCCGCGCCCCACCGTGCAGGTCAGCGTGAAGCCCCGGCCGTCGACCAGCCAGGCCCACTGCTCGCAGAGCAGGTCGTCGTCCCCGCGCCGGAAGCCGAAGCGGCGGTAGGCCACCTCCCGGCCCTCGAGGTCGTAGTCGTCCTCGTCGTCGAGCTCGAAGTACCTCCGGCGGGCGGCGGTGGCGGCCAGGACCTCGGTGCGCCAGCGCTGCAGGCTGGTGCCGACAGGCGCGACCTCGAGCCGGATCAACGGGACGACGCCGGTGCGGCCGGCGACGGGGCAGCGGGCGGTGGCCACGACGCCGCGCTCGGGATCGGCGTGGTGGCGCCAGCGCGGCGGCAGGCTGATCAGCTCAGTGCGTCGCACGGTCGTCCACCCCGGCTCCGGACCGGCGGCCGAGGACCCCCGGCAGGTCGACGCCGGCCTGGGGGCCGGGCGGTCGGGAGGGGGTGAGCGGCTCCGGCGTGCCGCAGAACTCCACGGGACCGGGGGTGAGACCGCAGGTGACCGGGTCGAGCCGGGTCGCCCGGCCTCGCTCCGGGTCGCCCGGCCGATCCGTGTCCCGACCGTCGGCGTCGACCGGCTCCCGCCGCGGCGGACCGGCCGGGAGGTCGGTCCCGGCGGGCTCGGTCAGGTGACGGCGCAGGAGGTGGCTCCAGGCCTGCTGGGCGGTGAGCTCGAGGGTGCGGGCGCGCCGGATCCGGGACCGGGCCTGGCTCCAGGCGGCCCAGGCGGCCGGGTCGCCACCCTCGGCCCAGCTCGGTGGCCCACTCGGAGGCACGAGCAGGCCGCCGAGGACCAGCCCGTGGTCCGAGGCCAGCCGTGCGGCGTGGCCCATCAGGTCCTGGGCGCGGGCCAGGTCGTCAGCCAGGTCGTCCAGTCCTCGGCTCAGCAGGACGGTGCGCCGGGACAGGTCGGCGGCCTCCTCGCCGAGGTGGCGGCAGCGCCGGCGGTACGCCGTGGCCGCCAGGCCGGCCAGCGCGGGGGAGACCCGACCCTGGCGGGCCAGGAAACCGGCCACCTCCTCGAGCCCGTGTCCCAGGTGGCGAAGCCGACCGGCGCTGTCGCGGCACGCGGCCGGGTCGCCCGGCACGTCGAAGGAGCGCAGGCTGTCGGGTGCGAGGAGGTCGTCGATCACCGTGCCTCCACGGTCGCGGCGGCGAGCGAGGCGAGCCGGTGCGCGTGGGCGTCGTCGACGTCGCGCACCTCCTCGGAGAGGCCGTGGAGAGCGCCGGCGAGCCGCCCCAGCCGGGACGCCAGCCGGGTCGTCTCCCTGGTCACGCCCGCCAGGTCACCGGCCGGGCGGAGGCGGTGGTGCCAGTCCGGCGTGGCCCCGGTGTCAGGAGTGCCGACGTCGGCGCGGGCCGCCAGGTCGTCGTCCAGGTGGCGGAGCCGGGTGACGGCTCGTCTGGTCTCGGTGTAGTCGATGTCCATGCAGAGAGGATCGGCCGCGCGGGCGGCCGGCAAACAAGGCGTCTCCGGGCCTGTGGAGGGCCGCCTGGAGGACCTGCGGTTTGGTGACGCAGGCGGTCCTCGCCACAATGGGTCCGTGGCCACGCGCAGGGAACACCCGATCCTTCAGGGGTTGATCGCGCTCGTGACTGTCGGGGTGACCATCGGGTTGCTGGTGGGTCTCGGCACGCTGCTGCTGACCCAGGGACTGGGTCTCGGCGAGGGCAGCGCCACCGCGGTCGACACCGCGAGCGGCGGCTCGCAGACGATGTTGCTCCCCAAGCCGGAGGAGACCGCGACCAGTCCCGGCCCACTGGTGAGCCTCCAGCCCAGCGAGGAGACCGGCGCCGCCGGGTCGACGGGGTCGGCGGCCCCGACGACCCAGATCGTGCTCTCGGCAGGCCAGACCGCGGTCGCCCCGATGCAGCAGATCGACCTCACCGGCTCCTACGCCGGAGGCGAGGGGGCCGTCCTCCAGGTGCAGCGCTTCGACGGCGGTGGGTGGCAGGACTTCCCGGTGACCGCCTCGGTCAGCGGCGGCTCGTTCACGACGTACATCCAGACCAGCCAGACCGGCGAGGTCCGATTCCGGATGGCCGACACCGACACGGGTGCGACCTCCAACGAGATCACCGTCCAGATCGGCTGAGACTCCCCCGTTCGCGGGCCAGCGTCACGTCCAGGCGACGCGTCCAGTAGCCGACCCACGCCGAGCCCACCAGGCCCAGCGCACCGACCACGAGGCAGGCGGTGGCCAGCGGCGCGACCAGGGTCACGGCACTGACCACGAGCGGGCCGCCGGTGTTGCCGATGTCGCCGCAGAGCCGCCAGCCGCCGAGGTACTGCGCGCGGCCGGCGGTCGGTGCGGTGTCGGCGCCGATGGTCATCACGATGCCCGAGCCGAGCCCGTTGGCGAACGAGATCAGCACGAGCAGGGCGGTGAGCCCAACCGCGGTCGAGGTCAGCGGGAGCAGCAGGCAGGCCACGGCGACCCCGAGCACGATCGGCAGCGCCACCACGCTCCGGCCGCGGCGGTCCATGAGCCAGCCACCCGGGTAGAACATCACGATGTCGACGAAGGCGGCGCCCGCGAAGATCAGCGAGGTCGTGCTCGCGCCGATCCCGAGGTGGTCGGCCCAGAGCGGCAGCAGGCCGGTGCGCACCGACCTCGAGGCGCTGATCACGACCACCGCGACGCCCAGCGTAAGCAGGGTGTGCCGGTGGGCCGCGAGCACCGACCAGACCGAGGCGAAGCCGGAGTCGCGTTGCTGCTGACGGGAGTCGGCGCCGAGGTCGGGCATCACCTGGGCGAGCAGTCCGGCTGCCAGCGAGAGGGCGCCGGAGAGCAGGAAGACCGACCCGAGGCCGAAGACCGAGATGAGCCCGGCTCCGATCAGGGGGCCGACGAAGAGGCCGACCCGGAAGATGCCCCCCAGCATCGAGAGCGCCCGCGCCCGGTGGGTGGGCGGCACCGCCTCGATCATGAAGCCCTGGCGGGCGATGAGGAACGCCGTCCACGACATCCCGCTGACCACCAGCGCCGCACCGAGGGCGAGGACCGAGGTGCTGAGGGCCGCGGCCACCATCGCTGCGGCGTCCACGAAGCCGCCCAGGAGCAGCGTCCGCTTCTCCCCGAGGCGGGCCACCACGGCGCCCGAGGGCAGCGACGAGACCAGCATGCCGATGCTGAACAGGGACACGACGAGAGCGGCCGTACCGACGTCCGCGCCGAGGTCGCGCGCACGGAGGGCGATCATCGGGGTGATCGCGCCGTACCCGATCGAGCTGACCAGGGTGGGGCCGTACGCCGCGACCGCGATCTCGCGCAGCCGGAAGGACTGCCCCCGAGCGTCGGTCACTCGCCCCATCGTGCCAGTGCCTGAGACTGGTCCCCGTGGGCTCCCTCCTGCAACGCGTGGTGCGACTGGTGCTGTCGTGCGTCGTGCTCGGCCTTGGCGTCAGCCTGCTGCTCGACGCGCGGCTGGGCTCCGACGGCTACTCGATGTTCGTCAACGGGCTCTCGATCGCGGGTGGCTGGGAGTTCGGGATCGTCAACGTCCTGGTCGGGCTCGCCCTGGTGCTGATGGCCTGGGCGCGTGGCCGTCGACCGGGGCTGGGCACCCTGGTGCAGCCAGTGGTCGTCGGTGTCGTCGTGGGGGCGGTGCTGCCGGCCCTTCCGGAGCCGGAGTCGCTCGGGCTGCGGTGGGCCGAGCTGCTCGTCGGCTTCGTGATGCTCGCCGTCGGGGTGGCGGGCTACCTGGCCGTCGACGTGGGAGCCGGCCCCGCCGAGGCGGCGGCGCTGGCCTGGGACCCCCCCGTGCCGTTCCGCTGGAGCTACTCGCTGGTGCAGGTCACGATGGCCGCGGTGGGCTGGGCCTGTGGCGCCACCCTCGGTGTGGGCACGCTGCTCGTGGTGCTGCTGATCGGTCCCGTCGTGGACCGGCTCCTGCCGGTGCTGCGCCGCCACTGAGCGCGTGCCTCGACCGAGCCGGTACGCCGCTGTGCGGCTCAGCCGCCGCTGCTGTTGGGGTCGCGCCAGCCCCGCTCGAAGGGGAGGCGCCAAGCCCAGGGGGCCACCAGTTGGTGGATCTGGTTGGGGCCCCAGGTGCCCTGGCCGTAGGGCCGCACGATCGGGGGGTTGTCCAGCAGCGGTTCGGAGATCTCCCACAGCCGCTCGATGCCGTCGGCGGAGGTGAACAGGGTGCGATCGCCACGAGCGGCGTCGTAGATCAGCCGCTCGTAGGCCTCGAGCACCGAACCCGCCCAGTGAGTGTCCTGCATGGCGAACTGCATGGAGAGCTTGTCGAGCTTCATCCCCGGGCCGGGACGCTTGCCGTAGAACGACAGCGACATCTTGGCCCGGTCGGCGAGATCGAAGGTCAGGTGGTCGGGGCCGTGGTCGCCCACGCCCGAGCCGGGCGGGAACATCGAGCGCGGCGGCTCCTTGAAGGCGATCGAGATGATCCGGGCACCCTCGGCGAGCCGTTTGCCGGTCCGGAGGAAGAACGGCACCCCGGCCCAGCGCCAGTTGTCGACGTAGCACTTCAGGGCGATGAAGGTCTCGGTCTCCGAGCCCCGCGCCACGCCCTCGATGTCCTGGTAGCCGACGTACTGGCCGCGGACCACGTCGGTCGGAAGGATCGGCAGCATCGACCGGAAGACCTTGTTCTTCTCCTCGCTGATCGCGGCCGGCTCGAGCGCCGTGGGCGGCTCCATCGCGGTGAAGGCGAGCACCTGGAACAGGTGGGTGACGACCATGTCGCGGTAGGCGCCGGTGGACTCGTAGAAGTCGGCGCGCTGCGCGAGGCCGAGGTCCTCGGGGACGTCGATCTGGATGTGGTCGATGTGGTTGCGGTGCCAGATCGGCTCGAAGAGCCCGTTGGCGAACCGGAAGGCCAGGATGTTCTGCGCCGCCTCCTTGCCGAGGAAGTGGTCGATGCGGAAGATCTGCTCCTCGTCGAAGACCTCGTGGAGCTGGGCGTTGAGCTTGCGCGCGGAGGTCAGGTCGGTGCCGAACGGCTTCTCCATGATGATCCGGCTGCGCTCGACCAGGCCGGCGTCGCGGAGCAGGTGGACGACGGACAGCGCGGCCTTGGGCGGCACGCTCAGGTAGTGCAGGCGGTTGGCGGGGACGTCGCCGTCGGCCTCCACCTCGTCGACGACGCGGCGCAGGCCCGCCGGCCCTTCGCTGCCCGGGGCCCAGTGGACGACCTTGGCGAAGTCGGGCCACGCCTCGGTGTCGCCGTCGGTGCCGCCGAACTCGTGGACCGCCTCGCGGGCGAGCTCCACGAACGAGTCACGGGTGTGCTCGTCGAGCGAGGTGCCGATGACGCGGACGTCGCGCAGCAGCCCGGTCTTGAACAGGTGCAGGAGGCCCGGCAGCAGCTTGCGACGGCTCAGGTCACCGGTGGCGCCGAAGAGCACGACCGTCGTCGGGGGCATCGAGGTGGCAGCCATGCGACCACCTTGCCCGCCGGAGGCCGCCCCGTCGAGGGGCGACCACCAGGGGCGGGCAGGAGGGCCGTCGGAGGACGGGTTCGAGGTCAGCTCGGGATCCAGTCGAAGGTGTCCGGGTTGGGTCCGGTCCGGCCGTCCTCACCACGGTCGAGCCCGGACAGGGCGGCCATGTCGGCGTCGTCGAGGGTGAAGTCGAAGACCTCGAAGTTCTCGCGCATCCGCTCGACCCGCGTCGACTTCGGGAAGACGACGTCGCCGCGCTGCAGGTGCCAGCGCAGGGTGACCTGGGACGCCGTACGACCGGCGCGGGCGGCGACGTCCTCCACCACCGGGTCGCCGACGACCTTGCCCTGCGCGATCGGCGACCAGGCCTCGGTCGCGATGCCGTGCTGGGCGTCGGCGGCGCGGGCGGCCTCGTTGCCGAAGAAGGGGTGCACCTCGATCTGGTTCACGGACGGCACCACGCCGGTCGCCTCGACGATCCTGTCGAGGTGGTCGGGCTGGAAGTTGGAGACGCCGATCGAGCGGGTGCGTCCGGAGTCGCGGAGCTCGACGAGGGTCTGCCAGGTCGAGACGAAGTCACCGTCGTACTGCGTGGGCAGCGGCCAGTGGATCAGGAACAGGTCGACGTGGTCGAGCCCGAGGAGGTCGAGGGACTCCCCGAACGCCTTCCGGGCGTCGTCGGGGCGGTGGAAGGAGTTGTTGAGCTTGGTCGTCACGTAGACGTCGTCGCGGTCCAGGCCCGACTCGCGGACCGCCTGACCGACGCCGGCCTCGTTGCCGTACATCTGCGCGGTGTCGAGGTGCCGGTAGCCGACCTCGAAGGCCTGGCGGACCACGTCCGCGGTCTCCTCGGGCTCCACCTGGAAGACGCCGAAGCCGAGCTGGGGGATGGAGGTGCCGTCGTTGAGTTCGATACGGGGAACGGTCATAGGGTGCCTACAAGGCGCGCGCCGCAGGTATTCCCGGGAACCGGCGGCGATCCGCTGGTCGTGTGAGCGCGACCACTCGCCAGGACGACCTCGGGCGGTCAGGACGATCAGATGGCGCAGCCATCCGGGCCGCAGGCGTCGTCGGTGGCACCGCCGACCCGGACCAGCGGCGCACGCTCGGCGTCGGCCTGGGCGAGCACCTGCGCGAAGACCTCGACGGGCTGGGCGCCGGAGATGCCGTAGCGGCCGTCGATGACGAAGAAGGGCACGCCCGTGGCGCCGTACGCCACCGCCTGCCGGACATCGGCCTCGACGGCGTCGGCGTACTCGTCGCTCGCGAGCACCGCCCGGGTGCGGGCCGGGTCGAGACCGGTCTCGTCGGCGACCGCTGCGAGCATGGCGTGGTCGGCGGGGTTCTCCGCACGCAGGAAGTACGCCGCCAGCAGCGCCTCCTTGAAGCGTCCCTGGAGGTCGCGGCCACCCTCGTCGAGGGAGAGGTGGAGCAACCGGTGAGCGTCGACGGTGTTGCCGCGCTTGGCCTCGCCGAGCCGGAAGATCAGGCCCTCCTCGGCCGCGACCGCCTCGACCTGGTCGATCATCGCCTGACCGGCGGCCGCGCCACCGCCATACTTCTGGCCGAGGTGCTCGGCCACCGTCTGGCGGGCTTCTCGCGGTGAGCTCGGGTCGAGCTCGAAGGAGTGGTAGACGACCTCGACGTCGTCACGGCCCGCGATCGCCTTCTCGAGACGGCGCTTGCCGATGTAGCACCACGGGCAGACCACGTCGGACCAGATGTCGATGCGCATGCCTGCCTCAACCGGTGCCGGCTCGATGCTGTTCCCCGCAGTCGCGTCGGGAGTCCCGCGAGTCGAGTGCTGAGCCCCGCGGGGACTGCAGCCACCTCAGCACTCGACTCCGCGAGCGCGCGCTGGCGGACCTGTCCGCGCGCTGGTCACCGGCGGCCCGCGCCGCCTTGGATCAGGCACCGGCCAGGTGTCGACCCGGCAGTGCGCCGCGCTCGCCCTCGACCGGAAGCCGATTGCACCAGGCGACCCGAGGTTCCGGGTGTGACGACGCCCCGGCCGTGAGTGGAGGCCGGGGCGTCGTCGTGGGGCGTCAGTGGATCGTGATCTTGCCTCCCTTGACGGGGCCACTGGCAGAGAACACCGTAGTTCCGGACGAGTTCTTCACGACGATCTCGAACTTGTCGCGGCCGCCCTTGTTGCCGTGGCGGTTGTCCTCGACCTGCACCTTGAACGTGTACTTGGCCTGGCCCTTCCACTTGCCGGTCCCGCTCCAGCTGGCCCTCTTGCCGGTCACCTTCAGGGTGGCCACGGACGTGCCCTTGAACTTGTCCTTGCCGTCCTTGGTCACCAGTTGGCCCGCGAAGCCGGTGCCCCGGGTCCTGGCCACGAAGGCGAACGAGACCCGATCGCCGTCGGGCTTGATGAACCCGCCGCCGGTGACCTTCTGCCTCTGCGGCGCCACGACAACGGTGTCGATCAGCACGCCGACGGTGTCGAAGGCGGAGCCCCCGTCATCGTCGGTCACCGTCACCGTGATCGTCTGCCCGCCGTCGACGGCGTAGGTGTGGCTGCCCGTACAGGTGCTCCCGGTCCGCGTGCCCGGGGTGACGGTTCCGTCGCCCCAGTCGATGGAGCACGCCAGGGTGTCGTTGCCCCCGGCGTCACCCACAGTTGCCGAGACCGGGACTGGCGTCCCGGTGTCGTAGACGGCAGCGCCCGCGGGCGCGGTGATGTCGACCGTGGGCTTGACGTTGGACACCGTCACGGTGGCGCTGTCGCTGACGACGGAGTTGGTCCCGTCGTTGCCGCTCAGCTTGACCGTCCACGTGCCGTCATCAGTGCAGGTCACCGTGGTGTCGACGGCGGCTGCGTTGGCGAAGGCGCAGGTCGCGCCCGCGTCCACGCCCGCACCCGGGGTGACCGTCCACCGCGTCGTCACCGGCTCGCTGTCGATGACCGTGCCGTCGAGGGCGATGGCCGAGCCTTCGTTGCCCGCTCTGTTGGTGCCGGCGTCCACGGTCGGCGGCGGGTTGGTGACGGTCAGCGTGGTGGTGTCACTGACCGCCGCGTTGGTGCCGTCGTTGGCGGTCAGCTTCAGCGTCCAGGTGCCGTCGTCGGTGCAGGTCACTGTGGTGTCGACGGCAGCGGCGTTGCCGAACGTGCACGTGCTGGCCGGGTCAACCCCCGCTCCGGGGACGGCCGTCCACGCGGTCGTGACCGGCTCGGTGTCCGTGACGGTGCCGTCGAGGGAGACAGCCGCCCCGGTGTTGCCGGACACGGCTGGACCGGCGTCCACGAAGGGAGGCGGGTTGCCGCCCGGGGTGGTGATGTGCAGGGTGACGGTGCGCGGGACGGCGCCCAGCCCCTGGTTGTCCGAAGCCAGTAGCGTGACGGTGTAGTCACCGACCGCCGTCGGGGTCCAGGCGAAGCTGCCGGTGGCTGGGTTGCCAGCCGAGGGGGTGAACGTCGCGCCGGCAGGGCTCCCCAACACCGAGAGCGTGACGGTGTCGGCGGCGTCCGCGTCGGAGGCCGCGACCCCGAAGCTCAGGGGGCTTCCGACGGTGCCGTTGACCACATCCCCGTTGGCGGGCGTGGGAGTGGTGAAGACGGGCTGGCTGTTGCTGGAGTTCGATCCCAGCCGGATAAAGAAGTCGACCGCGGTGCGGCTGATGACGTTGCCCCCGACGACGTTCTCGATCATCACCTGGGTGGAGTAGAAGGTGCTGCCCGTCGCGGCCAGCACAGCCCCGGTGGTGTCCCAGGTGTAAAGACCGTTGTTGGCGTTGACCGACGCACCGGTGGGCTGGACGAAGCTTCCTCCGGCCTCCACCGCGGTCGAGAGTCGCCAGGCCATCGGCTGACCGTCTGGGTCGGTGGCCGGCACGCTGAAGGTGCACACGGCATTGATCGGGCAGTCGACGATCGGGGGGACCAGTCCTACGGGGCTCGCCGAGGTCGCCGCGAGGTCGACCAACGTCTCGTAGCGGACGTTCCCGTCGCCGTTGTTCTGGTGGCCGCTTGACGACGACAG
>JBDSLK010000175.1:0-24236 GCA_039916425.1 Nocardioides sp. | reverse complement strand
CCCTGGCGCAGCGCCTCCGCGAAGGTGGGCGCGCCGATCGGGGCGATCATGAACTCCTGCACGTCCACGTTGGAGTCCGCGTGCGACCCGCCGTTGACGATGTTCATCATCGGCACCGGGAGAAGATGCGCGTTGGGGCCACCGACGTAGCGGTAGAGGGGCAGCCCCGAGCTGTCGGCGGCGGCCTTGGCGACGGCCAAGGAGACGCCGAGGATCGCGTTGGCGCCGAGCTTGGCCTTGTTGGGGGTGCCGTCGAGGTCGAGCATCGCCTGGTCGACGAGCCGCTGGTCGTCGGCCTCGAGGCCCTCGATCGTTGGAGCGATGTCGTCGACGACGGCCTTGACGGCCTTCAGCACGCCCTTGCCGAGGTAGCGCTTGCCACCGTCGCGGAGCTCCACCGCCTCGAAGGCGCCGGTCGAGGCGCCACTGGGCACCGCGGCCCGGGCGAACGCCCCGTCGTCGAGGGCGATCTCCACTTCAACGGTGGGGTTGCCACGCGAGTCGAGGATCTCGCGTGCGCCGACTGCTGCGATCGAGGCCACAAGGTGCTCCTGGTGTTGAGGCGGACAGGCGCTCTCACCCTAGACCCGTCGGCCCGTCCTGCCTGGGAGCACCCGCGGGGCCGGACCTCAGACGATCGTCGAGGGCCGTCCGGCCCAGTAGGGCTTGCGCAGGTCGCGCTTGAGGATCTTGCCGGTGGGGTTGCGCGGCAGTGCTTCCACCACGTCGACCGACGTCGGGCACTTGTACGACGCGAGGTGCTCACGGCAGTAGCCGATCAGGTCGGCCTCGGTCGCGGTGGTGCCGGGCTTCAGCGACACGACCGCCTTGACCGTCTCTCCCCACCGGTCGTCGGGCACACCGATCACGGCGACCTCCATCACGGCCGGGTGCTCGGCGAGGACCCGCTCGATCTCGGGCGAGTAGATGTTCTCCCCGCCGCTGATGATCATGTCCTTGAGCCGGTCCTCGACGAAGACGAAACCCTCGCCGTCGACCCTGCCCATGTCACCGGTGCGGAACCAGCCGTCCTCGGTGACCACCTCTGCGGTCTCGGCGGGCTTCCCGAGGAAACCCGCCATCAGCTGCTTCGTGCGCAGCCAGATCTCGCCGTGCTCGCCTGTGGGGAGGTCCACGAGCGTGCCGGGGTCGACGATGCGCACCTCCACCCCCGGGAGCGGCTGGCCGGCCGAGACCAGCCGTTCGGGGTGGTCGGAGTCGCGGTGGGCTTCGGGCATCAGATGGGTCGCCACCCCGGCGACCTCGGTCAGCCCGTAGACCTGGATGAAGTCGGTGTCGGGCCACGCCGTCATGGCGGCGCGGAGCAGCGGCGGCGGCATGGGGGCGGCGCCGTAGGTGTAGGTGCGCAGCCTCCCGAAGATCCGGACCGCCTCCTCTCCGGACGCGAGGACCTGGGCCAGCACCGCAGGGACCAGGAACGTGCGGTTGGCGCCGGCCATGATCGCGCCGGCCAGCGAGGCACCGTCGGGGTCGCGGGTCATCACCGACGGGATGCCGTCGTGGATGCCGAAGAGCACGTAGGAGGAGCCGCCGACGTGGAAGAGCGGCATCGCGACCATGCTCTTGTCGCCGGGCTCGAAGACCCAGCCGTCGTGGGCGTTGATCGTGTGCTCGACCATGTTGGTGTGGGTGAGCATCACGCCCTTGGGCCGCCCGGTCGTGCCGGAGGAGTACATCACCAGGCACACGTCGTCCGGAACCACCTCGGCCCCGCGGGACCGCGGTTCCGCGGCCGCGAGCCAGGCCTCGTACTCGTCGCCGTCGGCGCCGGCGGGGGTGACCGTGAGGACGTGCTCGACGTGGGTGAGCCGGTCACGGATGGCCGCGACGGTCGCCGACAGCTCGGTGCCGACGAACACCACCTTGGCGCCGGAGTCGTTGACGGCATAGTCGACCTCGTCGCCGGCCGAGCGCCAGTTGACGATGGCGTTGGCCGCGCCCAGCGACCCGGCTGCCATCGAGATCTCCACGCAGGCCGGGTGGTTCTTGTCGAGGAAGGCGACCACGTCGCCGCGGCCGACCCCCAGCGCCGCAAGCCCGCCCGCGGCGCGGCGCACCCGCTCGTCCCACTCCGCCCACGTCCAGCTGCGCCCGAGGTAGGTCATCGCCTCCGCGTCGGGGGTCTCCTGCGCCCAGTGGGCCAGCCGGTCGTCGACGAAGGTGGGGCGGGGTGCGGTCATGGCCCCGATTGTGAGGCAGGTCACCCTCGGCCACAAGGTGCCCGCGGATCTTGCCCAGGCGGATCGTGAAGGCCTGACGGCGGCGCCCGTCAGCGCGTGAACACCGCCGTCGTGCGGGCGGGAACGCCTACCGAGTCACTCGCCGCGCTGGACTGCTTGACCACCGGGTCGGCCCCTGCGGCCTGCACCTCGTGAAGCGACCAGCCGCCGCCGGTGCCGATCACGGAGGCGTCGGCCGGCGTGGCGTTGAAGACCACCAGGACTCCGTCTCGACCGGGGTCGGCCTCCGTGCCGGCGGTGTCGTCGATCAGCATCGCGACGACGCCGGGATCCGCTTCGAGGAACGACACCTTGGCCTGGATCGCCCCCAGGCTCCCGAGCCGGAACAGTGGTGTCGACTCGCGGAGTCGGAGCAGGTCGGCCGCGGCGCCCGTCGAGGCCGTCATCGCGTCGGCGTCCGGCTTGAGAGCCGAGTCGCCCAGCAGCGGCCGCATGAAGGACCACTTGGCGCCGTTGTCAGCCTCGAGCGGCAGGCCGGAGCCGAAGGTGTTCGCCTGCCCGGTCCAGTCGATCCGGTTGAACCAGTCGCCGGAGTCGTAGGAGTTGCGATCCAGTGACTTCGAACGGAGCAGGTCCGTGCCCGCGTGCCAGAACACCACGCCCTGCGACAGCGCCACGGTCGACAGGGACAGGGTGTTCATGCGCACCCGGTCGGCCATCGGCGTGCCGCGAGGGAGCTTCATCGTGAGCGAGTCGAAGAGCGTCTCGTTGTCGTGGGCGTCGACGTACGACACGATCTCGCTCGGGTCGGCGGCATAGCCCGCCGGCTGGCCGTTGTAGTCGACGTCGCGGCCGACCACCGTCTCACCGGTGGAGCCGAGGAACGCGAAGTCCGCCAGGTTGCCGGCCAGCCCGAGCTTGACCAGGTCCTCGGCGTGCTGGAGGTCGGCCAGCTGCTCGTCGGCCGTGCCGTTGGCCGGGGAGCCGTTGGGGTCGGTGTAGAGCCCGGAGCCGAAGCCCTGCACGCGCGGGTCCTCATCGAATGGTCCGCCGCCCCGGACCGCGTCGCGCAGCCTGTCGGAGAATGATCCGATGCCGGTGCCGGCAAGGTTGGCCTGGGTGGCCTGCTCGAAGCGGGCGTCGTCGGCGACCTCACCGAAGTTCCAGCCCTCGCCATAGAGGTAGATGGCGCGCCCGTCCACGCCGTCCTTGGCGACCGTGAGCCGGTCGAGGGCGGCCCGCAGGTTGAGCATGTTCTGCTTGGAGTGGTGACCCATCAGGTCGAACCGGAAGCCGTTGACCTTGTAGTCGCGGGCCCACGTGACGACCGAGTCGATCATCAGCTTCTCCATCATCGCGTGCTCCGTCGCGGTGTTGGCGCAGCACGTGGAGCTCTCGACGCCGCCACGGGCGTCGAGCCGGTGGTAGTAGCCCGGCACGAGGCGGTCCAGCACGGACTTGGGGTCCTGTCCCGCCGCCGCGGTGTGGTTGTAGACGACGTCCATCACCACCTGGAGCCCGGCCCCGTTGAGCCCCTGGACCATCTGCCGGAACTCCAGGGTGCGCCGCACCCCTGCGGGATCGGTGGCGTAGGAGCCCTCAGGTGCGGTGTAGTGCAGGGGGTCGTAGCCCCAGTTGAAGCCGTCGCGGCCGCGGACGCCGTCGACGCAGGCCTGCTGCTGCTCCGAGTCCGGCGCGTACGACGCGAGGTCGCACCCGGGCGTCGCCTGGGCAGACCTCCGCTCCTCGATGGTGGCGATGTCGAACACCGGGAGGAGGTGCGCGGTGTTGAGCCCGGCGTCGGCGAGACGGCGCAGGTGGCGCATCCCCGCTGACCCCTCGCGGGTGAAGGCCAGGTAGGTGCCGCGCTCGGCCGCGGGGACGGTCTCGTCGCCGATGGAGAAGTCGCGGACGTGGAGCTCGTAGACGTTGCGGTCCTCGGGCTGCGCGATCGTGGGCGCCCTGAGGCCCTGCCAGCCGGGTGGTGCGAGCGCGCGGTCGTCGAGGTCGGCCATCACCGAGCGTGCGGAGTTGGTCGTCAGCGCCACGGAGTAGGGGTCGGTCACCTCGTTGCGGACCACGGCACCGGCGGACGGCGACCAGACCCGGACGTCGAAGAGGTAGCTCGCCCCGGACCACGACCGCGGACCGGACAGTGCCCACGTGCCGTCGCCGGCCCGCTCCATCGCGACGACGCGGGCGGCGCCCTTGGTCGGCCAGACCTTCAGGCCCACGTCCTGGGCGGTCGGCGCCCAGACTGTGATGGTCGGCCGGCCGCGGCTCCACGACACCCCGAGGGTCCGGGAGGTGGCTGCGGAGTAGACGTCGTCGAGCACGCCGGGGACCTGCACACCCGTCGCGTCGAACACGGCACCATCGGCGTCGTAGGACGCGACCGCCAGCTGTCCCCGCAGGATCTGCGGAACCTTCGCCAGGTCCCGCTCACGCAGCCGGAACGCCTCGTAGCCGGCCAGGTGCGGGAAGTCGGCCAGCACGTCGCTCGGCAGCCCGTCCGGGTCGAAGGTCAGCGGGACCGAGGAGCCGCCGGTCAGGCTCTCGGCGTCGACGGCCAGGTCGCCGGCCCCTGACCAGTGCAGACGGTAGCGGCGCGCGTCGGCGTCGGGCACGTCCCAGGCGACCAGGCCGCGGCGCAGCCACTGCGCCTTCTGCTGGGTCAGGTCGGGAGTGGCACCCGCCGAGCGGGTGGAGACGGTCAGCACGTGCGACGCGAGGTCGTAGCTGAAGAGCACGTCCACGCTGCCCGGCACGTCGAAGCCGATGTTGCTGCCACCCGGGGCACCTCCTGCTCCGTAGTTCTCCTGCCAGCTGAGGCCGTGGGACACCTTGGTCTCGTAGCTGCCCGCCGGGAGCGAGGCCAGGAGAGTGTAGGTGCCGTCGCCGTCGGGATCCTTGAGCCACGAGCGCATGCAGTCGGGTTGCCAGTCGGCCGAGCACCCGAGCTCGCTCTGGAAGCTGCCAGGGGCCGTGACGATCGGACCCTCCGCATCCGTGGTCGCCCAGTGGCTGGCGTGGTCGTAGTAGAACGTCACGTCGCGCGCCGAGTCGAGCACGAGCGGGATGTTGGGACCGTTGAGGGCGGCACCCCGTCCGTAGTTCTCCGCCCAGGACTTGTCGATGGCGGCCTTGTACTCGTAGTCGCCCGCCGGCAGGGAGACCTGCCTGCTCCACACGAGACCGTTGGCGTCCAGGGTCATCTGGGCCTGGTCGCAGTCGGGCTGCCAGTCGCCGGGGCAGCCGATCTCGGAGTTGTGCGAGCCGGGCATCGACACGGCGGCGGGCTGCGTCACCGGTCCCCCCGGGCCGCCGGGCTCGTCGGTGGCCGGGTCGCCGACGGTGACCCAGGTCGAGGTCGCCGACAGGTTGCCGCTGCTGTCCCGGAGGACAGCCCGGTACTCGAGCATCGTGTGGCGCGGCAGGTCAGCGAGGTCGTGGAAGACGCGGTAGGGGGCGTTGTCGTCGGTGCCGAGCGGCGTCCAGGCACCGCCTCCGACCGGCCGCCAGGAGAACGAGACCTGGTTGAAGCCGCCCTCGGGGACGACCGCTGCGACCTCGGCACGCTCCCCTACGGGTCCGACGACGCCGCCGGCACTCAACTTGTCGAACCGCACGGCCGGCGCGTCGGTGCGCCGAGGCACGCGGTCCGCGGCCCGGTAGACGACGGCGGACAGCGGCGGCACCGTGAGGGTGACCCGGGCCTCGTCGTCGGCGCGCAGGCTGGCGCGGTCGCTCGGCCAGACCTGGCGGAACCTGCCGTGCTGGACCAGCGTCTCGAACGACACGGTCCTGGCGCTCGTCGCGTTGTTGACCGCCACGACGTACTCGCGGTTCTCGTCGGCCCCGATCCGACTGAACGCGTAGACCCCGGCGCCGTTGCTGGCGTAGCGGTGCAGCTGAGCGCCGTCGGCCAGCGCGGGATAGCGCTCGCGCAGGTAGGCCAGCGAGGCGATGGTGCGGTAGAGCGGGTGGCCGCGGCGGTAGCTGTCGCGGGTGGTGGTGGAGTCGGTGCCGATCAGGTCGTCGTCGTTGTAGGAGGCGACCTTGCTGGCGAACATGTCCTGGCGGGCGTCCTTGTCACCACCGTCACCCGTGAACCCCTGCTCGTCGCCGTAGTAGACCACCGGCTGGCCGCGGGTGAGGTACATCAGGGAGTGCGCGAGCTCGTCGCGGCGCAGCAGCTCGTCGCCGGAGAAGGTGTCGTCGAGGAAGCCGCCGATCCGGCCCATGTCGTTGTTGCCGAGGAAGGTCGGGAGCGAGTAGGCGTTGGAGTCGGTGTCGGTGTAGAGGTCGTCCGCGGCGTAGAAGCTGCGCAGGCGCCTGGTCGCCAGGCCCTTGGCGAAGTCGAGGCCGGCTCCCTGGAAGCCGAAGTCGAGGGTGGCGTCGAGGCGACCCTTCGTGGTGAACGTCGACAGGTAGGCCGGGTTGCCGTCGTAGACCTCGCCGAACGCGAAGAAGTCGTCGTTGCCGATCGCGGCCGCGTGGTCGCGGATCGCCGGCGCGAACCGCTGCCAGAACTCGGTGTTGACGTGCTTGACGGTGTCGATGCGGAAGCCGTCGATGCCGAAGTCGACCCAGGTGTTGTAGATGTCGGTCATCCCGTCGACCACCTCGGGCTTCTCGGTGAAGAGGTCGTCGAGCCCGGCGAAGTCACCGTAGAGACCGTCCTCGCCCGCGTAGTCGTCGGTCGAACCGCGGTTGTGGTAGTTGGTCGGGTCGTTGAGCCAGGCCGGCACCTTCACGGTCCGGTCGGCCTCGGCGCGGAAGACCGGGGTGCGCGGGAAGGAGATGGCTGCGTCCATCTCCGGGAACGGTCCGTCGAGGTGGTCGCGGTCGTCGAACACGTTGCCCGCGGCGTCGCGGTACGGCTCGGTGGCCTTGTCGACGTAGGAGTAGTCACCCTCGGCGTAGTCGATGACGTCGGCAGTGTGGTTGGTGATGATGTCGAAGAAGACCTTGATGCCCCGGCCGTGCGCCTGGTCGATGAACGCCTCGAGCTCGGCGTTGGTGCCGAAGTGCGGGTCGATCCGGGTGAAGTCGGTGACCCAGTAGCCGTGGTAGCCGGCGGAGGCGTCGGCTCCTGTGCCCTGGACCGGACGGTTCATGAAGCTCGGCGTCAACCAGATGGCGGTGGTGCCGAGCCCGTCGATGTAGTCGAGCCTCCTGCTGAGCCCGGCGACATCACCGCCGTGGAAGAAGCCCTTGTCGCTCGGGTCGAACCCGCTGGCGAGTCGGTCGCCGGGGATCCCGGCCCGGTCGTTGGTCGGGTCACCGTTGGCGAACCGGTCGGCCATCACGAAGTAGAACCGCTCGCGCGTCAACGGAGCGCGCAGGCTGTCACCGGCGAGCGCCCTGTCGTCGGCGGTCACCTCGGTACCCCCGAGGTCCGCAGGCTCGACAGCGACCCGGTGGCTCGCCTGGTCATAGCTGACGAGCACCCGAGCCGGTGCGGACAGCACCAGCGGCAGGTTGCCCCCGCCCTCGGTGCCGTAGGACTCCACCCAGGTGTCGTCGATGGCGACCTTGAGCTCGTAGGACCCCGCCGGCAACGAGAACCTGCCCGTCCAGACCCCGTCGGCACCGGGCGCCAGGTGTGTGACGGCACAAGCCGGGGCCCAGTCGTCAGGGCACCCCAGCTCGCTCTGCAACGAACCGGCGAGCGTGACGCTCGCCGGCACCTGGGTGTGGTCGGCGACCGCGGGTGCGGCGGTGACCTGCTGGGTCAGCGCTGCGGCGACGACGAGGGCGGCGAGCAGACCCATGAAGGGTCGCCGAAGTGGGGGGGTGAAAGTGCGCAAGACAGGCTCCCGAGTGGTTCTGAGGTGACCCGCATCACGTTAGTGCACCCCGGCCACACCCGAAAGGCGGAGACCGCGTGATCCTTAGGCGAAGCCCCAGCGGAGTCTCAGGGTCCTCACAGCGGAGCAGGGCAACGTCAGGGTCATGACGTACATGCCCGAGTCCCCCGCTCCGCAGCCGCAGCCCGCCTGGACCCCCGCCCCGCCCCCCCGCCGCCGTCGTACGGCGCTCGCCGTGGGCGTGCTGACCACCTCCCTGCTCGTGGGTGGAGGTGCCGGCATCGGCGGCGCGGCTCTGTGGAACACCTGGCAGGACGACCCGGCGACGTCGGGTGGTGGCTCGGCAAGCACGACCGCCCAGACGGTCTCGGACGCCCCCGACCGCGTCCAGGACGGCTCGGTCGAGTCGGTCGCCGCGGCCGTGCTCCCCTCCGTCGTGCAGATCCTGGTCGCCGGTCCCCAGGGTGAGGGCTCGGGGTCGGGAATCATCCTCAGCGAGGACGGCCGGATCCTGACCAACAACCACGTCGTCGAAGTAGCCGCCGGAGGTGGCACGGTGCGCGTCTCGTTCGAGGACGGCACCACCGCGACCGCCACCGTGCTGGGCACCGACCCGCTCACCGACACCGCCGTGATCCAGGCCCAGGACGTGTCGGGGCTGACGCCGGCCACCATCGGCGACTCCTCCGGTCTCGCAGTCGGCCAGGACGTCGTCGCGATCGGCTCCCCCTTCGGCCTCGACGCCACCGTGACCAGCGGCATCGTCAGCGCGCTGGATCGGCCCGTCAACGTCGGCTCCGACAACCAGGGCAACTCCACGACGTACCCCGCCATCCAGACCGACGCGGCGATCAACCCCGGCAACTCCGGCGGTCAGCTGGTCGACATGGCCGGAGCGGTCGTCGGCATCAACTCCTCGATCCGCACGGCGCCGGGCGCGTCCAGCGGTGAGGGGGCCGGCTCTATCGGGCTGGGCTTCGCGATCCCGATCAACGAGGTGCTGCCGATCGTCGACCAGATGACCGCCGGTGAGACCCCGACCCATGCCCGGCTCGGCATCTCGGTGGGCGACACCAGCACGGCGACGGTCGGCGAGGGCGCCGTGGTCCGTGAGATCACCGCAGGCTCTGCGGCCGAGGCTGCAGGGCTGAGGGCCGGCGACGTGGTCACCAAGGTGGACGACCACCGGATCACCGGCGCGGACTCCCTGGTCGCCACGATCCGCTCGTTCCGTCCGGGCGACAGCGTCTCGGTCACCTACTTCCGCGACGGCGACACGCAGACGGCGGACCTCACCCTCGACTCGGACGAAGCGTAAGGCAAGGGCCGCTGAGTCGCCGTGCTGCGGTCGCGATTGGGAGGGTGGGTCGCCACCCCCGTCGCACTACAGGCCCGGGATCCTGATCAGCGCGAACTGGCCTCCCTCTCGCTTGTAGGTGAAGTCCGGCTGGCCGTCCCCGTTGTTGTCGTCGCCCGGTGCCTGCTCGATCCAGAGCGTGTGCGCCTGGACATTGATGAGGAAGGCACCGGGTCCGAAAGCCGACGACGCGTCGACGACGCCCGTCGACTCCCAGGCTCCCCAGTTGCCGGGCGCCCGGCCGTCGACGTCGGTCGCGCCTCCGTCGGCACTCTGGTCGACCTTGGCGATGACGTCGGGAGTGCCGGAGAACGGGGCGAACCACAGCCGAGCCGTCGTGGCGCTCGGATCGGTCGAACCGGACGGGAACTGCTGGCTCGACCCCGGGTCCTCGGTGATCAGCAGACCGGTCGGCGTCGACTCGAGGTTGTCGGGCTGGTGCACCTCCGAAGGCGTCTTCACCGGGTTGTCGTCGCCCTCCACCAGCACGGTCAGCGACGTCACCTTGGTCGGGTCCCGCTCGTCCAGCACCATGCGCCAGATCCGGCCGTTGGTCGAGCGGAAGCCGGGCGTGTCCAGGGTCTGGTCGGCGCGCCGTCCCCGGCCTGAATCGGCGAGGTAGACCACGTTGTGCATGCCGGGACGTTTGTCGTAGGCGATGTCCTCGATGCGCACGAACTGGAAGACGTTGTTGATGTCGCTCCAGTACTCCATGACCCACTGCGGACCATCGATACCCGTCGGTGTCGTCAGCCGCAGGTCCGTCTGCCAGCTGCCGTTGTCGGGGGGTGCGGGGAAGCCCACGTCGGCGGCCTTGAGGGTGGTGCCGTCGGGGTTCATCCCGGTGGCGATGTTCTTGGGCACCTTGATGAAGTGACCCTCGACGTCGGTTCCGGATCCGGGGAGTACGTCGTAGTAGTTCTTCACCCCGGGGGTGTCGGACACGAACGCCCAGAGATCGCCCTTGTCCTTCATCAGGGACTGGGAGCTCCGCGCGATGTAGGAGTAGACCTGCGATTGCGCCGGCACGGCACCCGCGGGAAAGACGCCCGTGAGCGGCCCGCTGGTGAACGTGTCGTCACCCGAGAGCACGACCGGCCTCTCGTAACCCGGGACGGGGATGGCGTTCTCGTGGTTGTGGCGGCCCATGCCGTAGATCGGGAGGTGCCGACCACTCTTGACGTCTAGCGCCACGACGACGCCGGCCTCCTGCTCGGCGGGGTCCCCCGGGACCGGCGGCCACGAGGCCTCATCGCGGTAGACGTAGTCCGGCGTCTCCTCGTTGGTGAACAGGGTGGGCCTGCGGAAGCCCTCACGCTCGGTGGCGAGGTAGTTGGAGCAGAACCGTTGGTAGCCCTCGCTGCTGTCGATGACCATCTCGCCGCTCACGATGCCGGCCCCGGTCTGGTTCAGCACCAGACGGCTCAGCTGGGCGTTGTCGAAGTCGTTCTCGCCGTTGGCGGCAGTGGGCGCGGCTGTCGAGTAGGGGAAGGGGATCTTGCTCGTCTCGTGGTTGACGTACACGTCGACCAGACCGTGGCGGCCGGGCAGGAGCGAGATCCCGTCGGGGATCGCCTCGAAGCGGTAGCCGCTGGCCAGCACATCACCGACCGTGAGCAGGGGCGACACCTCGACGCCGGCTCTTACCGGCGTCAGCATCGCGGGCCGCGAGGTGCGGAAGGCCTCGTGAGGGTGATCGTCGTCGCGTGCGCCAGCGGTCGTCGGCGTGACAACGCTCAGCGTCAGTGCCGCCGTCGTCGCAGCGGCTGCCGCCGCTGCCGAGAGAGTCCTGGACCGTGCCATGTCTCCACCCACTTCCAACCGTGCGATCCTCGATGTCTAGCAGAGCCGTCGGTGATCGGTCCAGAGGTGGCGGGTCGTCGAGACTGACTTCGTGGTGATCGCAGCCGCACCGCTCGACTGGGCGATGGCCAGGGACGTGCCTCGAGGGCGACACTGGAACGCCCAAGCCACGCCAGCAGGATCTGTTGCGGCGCTGGGAGGCTGGTGACGACGCTGGTGACGACGCTGGTGACGTAGCAACATCGATGGGTGCAGGCTGAAAACGGAAGGGGATCGGGTTGTGACGGCCTTCGTTCCCGGCTTGCGGCTCGCTGAGGAGTTCTATGGTGAGCGGGTGGCGCCGCTGCTGTCGGCCGCCTTCCCCGGCCTGCGATACGGCGCGGCCTTGTTGGGTCGAGGTTCCGAGGTGCTCGGCTTCGACGACGCGATGTCGACGGACCATGACTGGAAGCCGCGCGTCCAGCTCTTCGTGGGGAGCGGCGACCTTGTCGAGCTGGGCGAGGCGATCGACGTCTGTGTGCGAAGAGACCTGGCTCAGGAGTTCCGTAGGCGCCCGGTGTCCGTCCAGGTGCTCTCGGTCGAGGGGTACTTCGAGGAACAGCTGGCGATCGACGTCGGCGCCGAGATCGACACCCTGGACTGGCTCACGCTTCCCGAGCACGGGCTTCGGATGTTCACCGCCGGCGAGGTGTTCCACGACGAGGTCGGGCTGCAGGAGGTGCGAGATCGGCTCGGCTACTACCCACGCGACGTGTGGCTGTACCTGCTGATGGCGGGGTGGTGGCGGGTCCACCCGGAGCTCAACCTGGTCGGCAGGACGGGCTTCGTCGGGGACGAGCTGGGGTCCTCGCTCATCGGGTCGCAGCTGGTGTCGGACCTGATGCGGCTGTGCTTCCTGATGGAGCGGCAGTACGCGCCGTACTCCAAGTGGTTCGGTACGGCGTTCGCCCGGCTGTCCTGCGCACCAGCGCTCACGCCGACCCTGGAGAGCGTCCTGCGAGCCGAGGACTGGAGGGAGCGTGAACGAGCGCTGCTCCGAGCCTACGAACAGCTCGCCGAGCTGCACAACGCGTTGGGCATCACGGCCGAGGTCGTCCTCGAACCGGTCCGGATGTGGGACCGACCATTCACCGTCGCGTGGGCTGACTTCCCCACCCTGCTGCGGGCGGAGATTCGCGATCCGGCTGTCGCCGACATCGCGGACCGCTGGCCGGTGGGCCCGGTTGATCAGTTCCGGCATCTGCTCTGGCCCGCACCGAACCGCCGCCGGCTGCTCCGCTTCTTCCACGACGAGCCCCCGAGGCCCAGGCTGACGTCGACACTGACCCAAGAATTGGCGGACGACACCGGAGCGAGTCCCTGTCAGGACACCTACGCGGTGGAATGACTCACCGCACGCGGGCTGTCCTCGGCATGGCGGATGACAGCGATGATGAGGCGCTCGCTCGGATGGAAGGTGATGATGAGGCAGCCCACGCTGTTCCTGACTGTGGGACTCCCGGGCACCGGGAAGACCACTGCTGCGCGGCGCATCGAGGTCGAGCAGAATGCTCTTCGTCTCACGAAGGACGAATGGGTGAAGGCTCTCTACGGGCAGGAGAATCCGCCGTCGGCCCAGGACGTGATCGAAGGTCTGCTCATCCAGATCGGGCTGCGCGCCCTCGTGCTCGGCAACAACGTCGTGATCGACTACGGCCTCTGGGGTCGAGACGAGCGCTCCGCTCTGCGGCAGGCAGCAGCAGACCTCGGCGCCGTGGTGGAGATGCGCTACCTCGATCTCACCCCGGCCGAGCAGCGGAGCCGACTGGATCAGCGCCTGGCCGAAGGGTCACACGCGACGTGGCCCATGTCTGAGGAGGAACTCACCGAGTGGGCCGCCAACATCGACATCCCCACGCCAGGTGAACTCGACGGCAGTGAGCCTATTGATGATCCACCGGCCGGGTTCGCGACATGGGACGAGTGGCGCGGGCATCGCTGGCCGCCGTCGGTCTCCTGACGCCTGCTCGTCTTCGCTCCTTCGAGCGACGCGCGCTGGCCGCTCGACGGACTCCGCACCCGGTGGCGCCACCAAGTGGCGCCGGGGGGGTCGAGGAGTTTGCGGGTGTCAGAACGGCACCTGCTGGCTCAACAGCCCTGGCGAGGGCCCGCGGCCGGACGGTGCCCGGCAGAGCTCGAGAGCGTCGATGGCGATCTGCTCGGCTCCGCCATCGTGGGACCAGGTGTCTCCTGCGCGGTGGCCTGCTTGCGTACGGAGCCCGGCGTACAGGCTCGGCCGCGGGGGCCCTGGGTCCGCAGGTGCGCGTCCTCGCCACGATCTCGTCCGGACTGAGGGACGCGTTCTGCTCGACCTGGAGCGCGGTCAGTGCGTCGATCATCAGTCTGCCGTCGCGTTGGCAGGTCGCTTGGCCGTCAGCTGCCCCGCTTGCCGCTCAGGCACCGCCGAGGGGGTTGAGCCCGGACTGCTGGTTGCCGAATGCGAAGAGCAGCAGGTCGGTCATCTCGAAGGTCGGCCCACGGCCGAGGTCGGGGACGAAGCCCGGGCTGCGCACGATCGAGAACCGGCTGCCCTCCATGGCCCGGTGGATTGTCTCGGCCACCAGCCGGGCGCCGACCCCGGCGAGCCGGCCGCCGTTCAGCTCGGCCTCGCGCAGCACGTAGAACCACAGGGGGGTCCTGTCGACGACGGCGTCCTTCTGCCCCGCGTCGAGGCCGACGAGGACGGCGCCGTCGTTGCCGGCCAGGATCTCGTTGCGGGTCAGCGGTGTGACCGCGACGCCGAGGTTGGTGAGCTTCTGGGCCAGCTGCTGGCCAGTGGCGAGCTTGACCATCTTGGCCCGGGTCAGGTTGCGGAAGGCAAGGTTGCGGCGTACGTCGTCGAACGGGATCCCGGCCCCCCCGCCGAAGGTGCTGGGCGGCAGGTTCTTCAGCGGATCGACCAGCAGCGTGTCGATCCGCTTCGCCAGGTTGACGTTGTTGCCCGGCGGCGCGAGCTCGGGGTGCCCGCCGGCCGTGAAGTCGTACATCCGCCGCCAGTCCGCGAGCCAGTTGCTGAGCAGCCGGACCTCGCCGCCGAGCTGGCCGCCGAGACCGGAGAAGTCGAACATGTACTCCAGCGCGCCGGCCTGTCCCGGGAAGCGCCGGTTCCAGTTGTAGGCGGACCGCACCATGCTGTGCCCGAGTCGGAAGGCCGCGATCGAGAACTCGATGGGCATGGTGGGGACAGCCGTGGGTTCCGGGTCGGGCTCGACCAGGACCCGGCCGTTGGTGAAGACGTCGTCGACGACGGCCGGGTCGACGATCCGCGGCAGGTAGTCGTGGCGCAGCATCCACTGGTAGTGCAGGGTCACCTTCTTGCGGGCCTGCCGGAACCGCTGCGCCGCCGGCACCGACGAGAGTGCGTCGACCACGGCGTTGTGTAAGCGGATCATCGCGACATGGGTCTGCGCGACGATGAGGTTCTCGTCGTTGCGCGGGTCGGGGATCAGCGCGGTGCGCGACCCGTCGATGCGAGGCAGGTCGTGACCGGTCTTCTTGGTGTCGGGGCCGATGCGCTTGGTGTCCCCGACCTCGAGGTGCAGGCCGTCGGGTGCGTAGAACTGCGTCGACCCTGGGTTGGCCGGCCCGGTGCCGTACAGGGAGTCCAGGTCCAGGCGGGGGGAGCGGCCCTGCACCAGCTCGGCGGGCGTGATGTCCTCGCCGAGGACCACGTCGGTGCGATCGAAGGTGAGGTCGTGGTCGACGAACTGGCCCAGGTAGGTGTAGCCGGCAGGCACGTCGCCCGACCCGCCCCCGCCACCCATCATGGCGATCGCGACCTTCCTCGTGAGCGCGGGACCTAGCGGGGTGCCCTTCGGCCCGACCCGGGAGAAGCGGAACGGCGGCGCGGCACGGGCCGCCAACCTCGCCGGCGCCGGCCCGGCGGCGTCCGGCGCGTCGTTGACCGGGTCGGCGGCATTGCCGTGACGCCCGCCGACCTGGTGCCCGAGCACCCCTTCGCCCTCGATGAAGAATGTCTCCGACCCGTGGTGTCCTTGACCCATCTGCCCACGCTAGCCATCGCGGGAGATGCTCGGCGGCCCGCTAGACCACTGGTCCTCGGGGCCGGGTCATGCGGTCACGGAGCTGCGGATCGTGCCCGCAACCGGAGCCGTGCTCGAGAGCCTGCTGCACTCACCCTGGTCCCCGGTCTGGTGCCGTACGACGGGCACGCCCGGTCGCCTTCACGAGCTTTGAGCCGTGCTCAGCGGGTCCGCTGGACGCGGCCCTCGTCCCAGACCGGGCCGTCGGACTCGTAGACCTCGCCGTCTGCTCCGTACACCAGGAACCGGTCGAAGCCGCGGGCGCACCACCGGTCGTGGGTCACGGCCAGCACGGTCCCCTCGAACGCCGCCAGGCCGTCCTCGAGGGCTTCGGCCGACTGGACGTCGAGGTTGTCGGTCGGCTCGTCGAGCAGGAGCAGTGTCGCGCCGCTCAGCTCGAGCAGCAGGATCTGGAAGCGGGCCTGCTGCCCGCCGGAGAGCGAGTCGAACCGCTGCTCGCCCGCATGGGCCAGCTCGTAGCGGTCCAGCACCCGCGCGGCCTGCTCCCGGCCCAGGCCGCCACGGCCGCCCGGGTGGCCGTCGCCGCGGTGCAGGATCTCCAGCAGGGTGCGCCCGCGCAGCTCGGGGTGCTCGTGGGTCTGCACGAACCAACCCGGCCGCACCCGCGCCCCCAGCTTGGCCTTGCCGGTGTGGTCGACCGCCTTGATCGCCACCTCGCCGACGGGCTGGTGCTCCACGTCGGGGTCGCTCCCTCCGGCGGCGAGGAGGCGGAGGAAGTGGGACTTCCCCGAGCCGTTGGACCCGAGCACGGCGACCCGCTCGCCGTACCAGACCTCGAGGTCGAAGGGCCGCATCAGCCCGGTCAGCTCCAGCCCTTCACACACCACCGCCCGCTTGCCGGTCCTACCACCGGTCAGCCGCATGGTGACCTGCTGCTCGCGCGGCTGCTCAGTCGGCGGTCCGGCCTCGATGAACTTGCGGAGCCGGGTCTGCGCGGCGCGGTACTGCGAGGCCATGCCGTCGTTGTACTCCGCCTTGATCTTGTAGTGCAGCACGAGCTGCTTGAGCTTGGCGTGCTCCTCGTCCCAGCGTCGGCGCAGCTCCTCGAACCGCGCGAACCGGTCCTTGCGGGCCTGGTGGTACGACGCGAAGCCGCCCGGGTGGGTCCACACCGTGTTGCCGGCGGCGCCGAGCTCCACGGTGACGACCCGGGTCGCGGTGTTGTCGAGCAGCTCGCGGTCGTGGCTGATGAACAGGATCGTCTTGTCGGAGTCACGGATCCGGCCCTCGAGCCAGATCTTGCCGGGCACGTCGAGGAAGTTGTCCGGCTCGTCGAGCAGCAGCACCTGGTCGGGTCCGCGCAGCAGGAACTCCAGCACCAGACGTTTCTGCTCACCACCGCTCAGGGTCGACAGCTCGCGGTACTTCGCTCGCTCGTAGGGCAGCGACAGTGCGGCCGTGGCACAGACGTCCCAGGTGACCTCGACGTCGTAGCCCCCTGCGTCGGCGAACTCCGAGAGCGCCGTGGCGTAGGCCATCTGGGTCCGCTCGTCGTCGGTCTCCATCAGCGCGAGCTCGAGGCGGTCGACCTCGGCGGCGGCGGCGCGGATGCGGGGCGGGGAGACGCTGAGCAGCAGGTCGGCCACGGTCGGGCTCGATGCCAGGCCGGCGTCGACCATCTGCCGCATCACGCCCAGTCCGCCGCTGCGGGTCACCGCCCCCGCGTGCGGCGCCAGGTCGCCGGTGATGATGCGCAGCAGTGTCGTCTTGCCGGCGCCGTTGGCACCGACGAGCGCGACCTTGGCCCCCTCGCCCACCCGGAACGACACGTCGTCGAGCAGCACCCGACCGTCGGGCAGCTCGTAGCGCACCCCGGCAACATCCACATGACCCACACCGCCGATTGTCCCGGGTCGGAGGGAGTGTCCGCACCCCCATTCCGCGCCCGCCGTCCGCCACCGCAATTCTTGGGGTGGCGCGGGGCCAGATCCGGGTTGGTTTCACTGTTCGCGCCATGTCCCTGGAGGTTCTCTGCGTTCCGTCCGATCCCGCCGTCTCGCTGTCCTCGCGAGCACGGCCCTGTTGGCCGCCGCCACCACCGGCGACAGCGAGACGCTCAACGTGTACGTCGCCGACATCGGCGGCGGGCTTCTCGGTCGGGCCGACCTCCCCAGGGGCTACCACAACGGGCGCGACTTCATCGACGGAATGGTGATCCTCGACGCGTCGATGCCGGGCGGCACCGCGGGCAAGTACTCCCTCGGCGACACCCTGCCGCATGGACCTGTTCACGCCCGGCCAGGCCGACCGGATGAGCGACGCCTGGCTCGCCTTCCGCGCCGGTGACAACGGCTGAGGCGATGACGCACGACGGCGCCGTCTCCCGCGTGGGAGACGGTGTCCTCTGGGCTGACGGCTCAGTGCTCCGCCGACTTCGCCCACAGGTTGACGCCCGCCTCCACCGCGTCGGCGTCGATCGCAGCCAGCTCCTCCGCGGTCAGCGCGGGGCCGCCGATCGCGTCCAGGTTGGTGTCGAGCTGCTCCACCGAGCTGGCACCGATCACGGCCGACGTCACCCGCGGGTCGCGGACCGCCCACTGCAGCGCCATCTGCGCGAGCTTCTGGCCGCGCTCTCGGGCGATCTCGTTGAGCCGGCCTACATGCCGCAGCGTCTTCTCGCTCAGGTGGTCCGACCCGATCGTCGACCCGGGCCTGGCGGCCCGCGAGTCCGCCGGGACGCCGTCGAGGTAGCGGTCGGTCAGCACGCCCTGGGCCAGCGCGGTGAACACGATGCAGCCCATGCCCTGCGTCTCGAGCTCGTCGAGGAGGTCCTCCTCGATCCAGCGGTTCAGCATGGAGTACGACGGCTGGTGGATCAGCAGGGGTGTCCCGAGCTCGCGGGCGATGGTGGCCGCCTCCCGCGTCTTGGCGGCCGAGTAGGACGAGATGCCGGCGTACAGCGCCTTGCCCTGCCGGACCGCGTGGTCCAGCGCCGTCATCGTCTCCTCGACCGGCGTCTCCGCGTCGAAGCGGTGGCTGTAGAAGATGTCGACGTAGTCCAGCCCCAGCCGACCCAGCGACTGGTCGAGCGAGGAGAGGACGTACTTCCGCGAGCCGCCGCCCTGGCCGTAGGGGCCCGGCCACATGTCGTAGCCGGCCTTGGTCGAGATGACCAGCTCGTCGCGGTACGGCGCGAAGTCGTCGGCCAGGTAGCGGCCGACGTTCTCCTCGGCGCGGCCGTAGGGCGGGCCGTAGTTGTTGGCGAGGTCGAAGTGGGTGACGCCGCGGTCGAAGGCCCGGCGCAGGATCGCCCGCTGGTTGTCCTCGGACCGGTCGTCGCCGAAGTTCTGCCAGAGCCCGAGGGAGAGCACGGGCAGCCTCAGGCCGCTCCGGCCGGTGAAGCGGTAGTCCATCGCGCCGTCGTGGTCGGTGTCGTAGCGGGTCTCGGAGGCTTCGTAGGTCATGTCTCCATCCTGCCCCGCATCAGCGTCAGCTCCGCACCCCACCCATCCACGACGGGTCCTTTCCCCCGCACTCGGGCGGCCGCGTCGACGAGGTGGAAGAGCCGCCGCTGCGCCTCGACGTCGCCGTCGTCCATCAGCAGGGCAAGGTCATCGAGCAGGCCGACCCACGCCTCGGGCAGCGGTCGGACCGCCAGGTCGTGGCGGAGGTACTTGTTGTAGGGCCGCACCCGGCCGTGCAGCGCGAACACCGTCCACAGCAGCCAGGAGACCGACTCGACAGCGTCGAGCCGACGCTCGAGCGCGCGTCCCTCCCGGTCGGACTTCAGGGACCGGTAGTAGAAGTTGAGGTAGCCGTCGAGGTAGCCGTCCAGGGTGGCCGCGACCTCGTCGTCGGTGAGCGTCGCCTGCGCCTGGAGCAGCGCCGTGAGTTCACCCCCGGTGCGGTCGAGCAGCACCCGGGCGTCCGCGAAGGAGTAGCGGGTCCACCACCCCTCCGGGTCGACCGGTGGCGGGGCCAGCCCCCGCAGCTCGGCCAGCGACACGACGATGGTGTCGATCTCGGGGGTCTTGGTCGTCTGCTGCCCGGCGGTGTCCTCGAGCACCACGTAGACGTCGAGGTCGGAGTGCTCGGTGCGCATCCCGCGGGCCCCCGACCCCGAGAGGACCAGGCCGCGCACGTTGTCGTCGTCCGCCACCCGCGCCAGCAGCGCGGCGATCGGCGGCTCGTCCCGGAGGTCACCCACATTCACCCCTTCTCGGCCCAAGCACCCGAACCCCTCGATACTGGCGAGCCGGGTGGTCGGAAGATCCCTGCCCACCCAACCAGCGTTGGAGCGAGTCCGCACCGGGATTTCCCGTCCACACCATGACGGCCCGTCCGTCGCCAGCACTGCTTCCGATTCCTGTTCAGCGAGGAGCGGCTCTCCGTGCCCGAGTTGTTCGAGGCCCGCCGAGCCGAGTCCGCGGGCTCTGCCGTGACAATTTCCCTGGCGTCTCGACAGTCGAGATTCGAGCATACGTTCGAGGTTGGATTGTCGGTGGTGACCTCTAGCGTCAGTGACATGACCTCGACGCTCGCTCTGGACCGGCACCCGCTGCTGGCGTGCCTGGACGTGGTCGAGTCGGCTCTCGTGGACGTGGCCGGCGTGCAGCCCGGGTTCATGTCGGTCGAGGAGAAGCGGGAGGCGCTGCTCAGGCTCACGACCCTCACCAGCGAGCTCGAAGCACTCCGGCTGCGCGTGGTCGTCGCCTCCGACGACGTGGCCGAACAGGCGGCGTGCCGCACGGTCGCCGACTGGCTGGCGCCGCGGACCCGGACCGACCGGAACGCGTGCGCCCGCGCCGAGCGGCTTGCCCGGGCGGTGGACGAGCGGTGGACCCTGGTCGCCGCCGCCATAGGCGACGGCCGGGTCTCGGTGGCGCAGGCCGAGGTCATCGTGGCCGCTCTCGACGACCTGCCGAGCGAGGTCGAGCGCGACACCGCGGTTCGCGCGGAGACGAGGCTGATCGCCGATGCCGCCCACTTCGCCCCCGCCGCCCTGCGCCGCCTGGGCACCAAGATCCTCGAGGTCGTCGCCCCCCATGCCTATGACGATCAGGAACGACGCGTCCTGGAGCGCGCGCTGCGGCGCGCCGAGGCCACGACCCGCCTGCGGTTCCGGCGCCGCGGCGATGGAGCCACCGACCTCGACGCCCGCGTCCCTGATGCCCTGGCCGGCCGGCTCCGCAGCTACCTGGAGGCGTTCACCGCGCCCCGGCAAGCACACACGGGCTGCGCGCCGGTCGCCGACCGGGTCGACCCGGCCACCGGCGCCCGACTCTCCCAGGAGCGGCTGATGGGCGAGGCCTTCTGCGCACTCATCGAACGACTCGACCCCAACCAGTTGCCCGAGCACGGTGGGACCGCCACCACCGTGGTGGTCACGATCGACCTCGACCAGCTCGTCGCGGGCCTCGGCGTCGCCGAGACCGACGGCGGACAGCCGATCACCGCCGGCGAGGCCCGACGACTCGCCTGCAACGCGGCGCTGATCCCCGCCGTGCTCGGTCGGCAGTCCGAGGTCCTCGACCTGGGCCGCACCTCACGTCTCTTCAGCCCCGCCCAGCGCAAAGCCCTCGCCATCCGCCACCCCGAGTGCCGCGCCGAGGAATGCACCGTTCCCGCCGCCTGGTGCGAGGCCCACCACCTCGGCACCCCCTGGTCGACAGGCGGCCGCACCGACCTCGCCGACGGCACCCTGCTCTGCCACTTCCACCACCGCCGCATCCACGACGCCCGGTTCCGCGCCGACCGGCTCCCCCACGGCGACATCCGCTACCACCGTCGGCCCTAGACCGACCCTGGCCGGCGACCCCCTTGGCGGCAATCACGGGGCGTTGCCGGCAACCCTCGACTCCAGGACCCGGAAGCCCTTGGCACTGGCGAGCCGGGTGGTCGGGTAGCCCTGCTCGCCCAACCACCGTTGGAGCGAGTCCGCCCCCAGGTTCCTGCCGACCACCAGCACCGCGCGACCGTCGGGTCGAAGCCGTGGCAGCCAGGTCAGCAGCAGGGCGTGCAAAGCCTCCTTGCCGATCCGGATCGGCGGGTTCGACCAGATCTCGTCGTACGACGCGTCGGGGGCCACGGCGTCGGGCGTTCTCGCGGTGACACGCTCAGCGAGGCCGTTGGCGGCGGCGTTCTCGTTGGCCAGCAGCACCGCGCGCTCGTTGACGTCGACGCCCGTGATGACGACCCCCGGCACCGCGGCCGCGATCGCGATCGCGATCACGCCGTAGCCGCAGCCCAGGTCGAGGACCTCACCCGCCGCCGGCGGCTCGGTCTCGCGAAACAGCACGGCCGTGCCGATGTCAAGGTGGCCGCGGCTGTAGACCCCGGCCCCGCTGACCAGGGCGAGCCGACGGCCCCACACCTCGCAGGTGAAGGGCTCGCGACGGAAGGGCACCGATGGGTCGGCGGTGAAGTAGTGCTCGTCCTCAGCCATCACGTCTCCGGCGGGTGAGCACAGTCCGCTCGGCCAGGTCGGTGTCGCCGGGGTAGGCGACCTCCTCCAGGGTCAGCCCGTGCGCCGGCGCCACCATCACCGACGGGTCGCGCACCCCGGCACCCAGGATCTGGCTGGCCCACCCGGGCTCCTGGCGGCCGTCGCCGACGGCCAGCAGGCAGCCCACCAGCGAGCGCACCATGGCGTGGCAGAACGCGTCGGCACGCACGGTCGCCACGACGGCCCCGGTCCGGTCGCGCGCCCAGTCCAGGTCGAGCAAGGTGCGGATCGTGGTCGCGCCCTCGCGACGCTTGCAGAAGGCCGAGAAGTCGTGCAGGCCGGCGAGGTCCGCGGACGCGGCGTTCATGGCGTCGAGGTCGAGAGGGCGCGGCCAGGTGACCACGTGCCCCCGCGCCAGGGGGTCCACCAGCTCGGGGGCGTCGGCCAACCGGTAGGCGTAGCGCCGCCAGAGCGCCGAGAAGCGGGCGTCGAAGCCGTCGGGCACCTCACGGACCCGGCGGACCCGGACGTCGGTCTCGAGGATGCCGTTGAGCCGCCGGTGCAACGCGACGTACGACGCGCCGGCGGGGAGATCCACGTGGATCACCTGCCCGCGCGCGTGCACCCCGGTGTCGGTGCGGCCGGCGCAGACCACCGAGAGCTCGGGAAGCCGCAGCACCGTCGCCAGCGCTTCCTGCAGGTCACCCTGCACGGTGCGCAGCCCGGGCTGGATCGCCCAGCCACGGAATCCGGCGCCGTCGTAGGACAGGTCGATCCGGATGCGCACCGGCGCATTCTAGGGACACGCCGCGGCTGGACCGCTGCCCTAGGCTCGATGGCGTGAGTGCCGCGCCCCGCAGGCCTGCCCTGGTCATCGTCTCCGCAGAGCACGCGGATCTCCTCGCCGACGAGTTCGGCCGCTACCGCCGGGACTACGAGATCCACACGGCGTCCGACGCCGCCACGGCCGAGGCGCTGGCCGTCGAGATCGCTGGGACGGGCGGTCAGGTCGCCATGTTCGTCAGCGAGTCGACGCTCTCAGACGCCCCCGTGCTGGAGGCGTTCGGCCGCTGGCGGGCCGTCGTGCCGACCGCGCGTCGGCTCGTCGCGGCCCACGTGTCGCGCTTCATCGGCGACGGCCCGCTGCTGCGCTCGGGCCTCGCCGCGGGCAAGTTCGACGCCTACCTGCTGATGCCGCGCGGGGTCCGTGACGAGGAATTCCACACCGCCGTCACCGAACTGCTGTCCGACTGGGGCTCGACGGTCGCGGCGCCGGAGGTGGAGAGCGTCCGCATCGTGAGCCCGGTCGACGACGTCCTGGTGAGTTCGATCCGGGACTTCCTGGACCGGATGGGGATGCCGAGCCGCGTGCACGCCCCCGACTCCGAGGTCGGCGCGGAGATCCTGGCGCGGCTGGACGGCGAACCGGCCTTCCCTGTCGTCGAGTCGATGTCACGCCCGCCGGTCCCGGTCGCCAGCGTGCACGACGTGGCGATCCAGATCTACGGCCGACCGACCGACATCGACGTGGACTCCGTGGCCGACCTGGTGATCGTGGGCGCGGGGCCGGCCGGCCTGGCCGCCGCGGTCTATGGCGCGTCGGAAGGACTAGGCACCGTCGTGCTGGAGTCCGAGGCCATCGGCGGCCAGGCCGGCACCTCCTCGATGATCCGCAACTACCTCGGCTTCCCACGCGGCATCTCGGGGATGCGCCTGGCCCAGCGGGCCCGCAACCAGGCGATCCGCTTCGGCACCCGGTTCTTCACCGGGTGGCCGGTGACCGGGCTCGAGCCCGGGGTCGACGGGGAGCCGCACCTGCTGCGCACCGAGGGCGGCGACGTGCGCGCCCGGGCCGTGGTGATCGCGACCGGAGTGAGCTACCGCAAGCTGCGAGTGCCGGGCATCGACGACCTGACGGGGATGGGCGTCTACTACGGCAGCGCGATGAGCGCGGCCCGCGAGCTCGAGGGGTACGACGTGGTCGTGGTCGGTGGCGGCAACTCCGCCGGCCAGGCCGCGATCCACCTGGCGAAGTTCGCCCGCTCGGTGACGATCATGGTGCGGCGCCGCAGCCTCGAGGAGACGATGTCGAGCTACCTGACCAACGAGATCCGCTACAACAACCGGATCGACGTGCTGCCGTGCTCGCAGGTCGTCGACGGCGGTGGCGACGGCCGGCTCGAGTGGGTGACCGTGCGTGACACTGAGTCCGGGCAGGAGAGCCGGCGCGACGTGCGCGGACTCTTCCTGCTCCTCGGCGCCGAGCCGCACTGCGACTGGCTGCCGGTGGCCGTCGCCCGCGACGACAACGGCTTCGTGCTCACCGGGCGCGACGTCCCGCGGGAGCACTGGCCCGACGGCCTGCCGCCCGGTGCACTCGAGACCACCGTGCCCGGCGTCTTTGCGGTGGGCGACATCCGCGGTGGCTCCATGAAGCGGGTCGCCGCCGCCAGCGGCGAGGGCGCCAGCGTGGTGCCGCTCGTGCACGCCTGGCTCGGTTGACCACGCGCCGGCGCCGGATCGAACGGCCGCGGCTCAGAGGGCTCTGTGGGTGACCGCGCCGGCGGGGACAGC
>JBDSLK010000174.1:0-17011 GCA_039916425.1 Nocardioides sp. | reverse complement strand
CGGCGCGGTCACGGGAGAGACCACCCGGGCCCAGCGCCGAGAGGCGGCGCTTGTGGGTCAGGCCCGAGATCGGGTTGGTCTGGTCCATGAACTGCGAGAGCTGGGAGGTGCCGAAGAACTCCTTCAGCGCCGCGACCACGGGCCGGATGTTGATCAGCGACTGCGGGGTGATGGCCTCGACGTCCTGGGTCGTCATCCGCTCCCGCACCACGCGCTCCATGCGGGCCAGGCCGGTGCGGAGCTGGTTCTGGATCAGCTCGCCGACCGTCCGCATCCGGCGGTTGCCGAAGTGGTCGATGTCGTCGGCGGCGATGTCGAACGTGCCCTGGCCGGTCTCCAGCGTGGGCTGCTCGGCGTGCAGCGCGACGATGTAGCGGATCGCGGCCACGATGTCGTCGATGGTCAGCGTCTGCTGGTCGAAGGCCTCGAGCAGGCCGAGCTTCTTGTTGATCTTGTAGCGACCGACCTTGGCCAGGTCGTAGCGCTTGGGGTTGAAGTAGTAGTTGTTGAGCAGCGTCTGGGCCGCCTCGCGCGTGGGCGGCTCGCCCGGGCGCAGCTTGCGGTAGATGTCGAGCAGCGCGTCGTCCTGGGCCTGGGTGTGGTCCTTCTCCAGGGTCAGCATCATCGACTCGTACTCGCCGAACTCCTCGCGGATCTGCTCGTTGGTCCAGCCGAGGGCCTTGAGCAGCACGGTGACGTTCTGCTTGCGCTTGCGGTCGAGGCGGACGCCGACCATGTCGCGCTTGTCGATCTCGAACTCGAGCCAGGCGCCCCGCGAGGGGATCAGCTTGGCGGTGAAGATGTCCTTGTCGGACGTCTTGTCGGCGGAGCGCTCGAAGTACACACCGGGCGAGCGGACCAGCTGCGACACGACGACGCGCTCGGTGCCGTTGATGATGAAGGTGCCCTTGGGGGTCATCAGGGGGAAGTCGCCCATGAAGACGGTCTGGCCCTTGATCTCACCGGTCTCGTTGTTGGTGAACTCGGCCGAGACGTAGAGCGGGGCGGAGAAGGTGAAGTCCTTCTCCTTGCACTCCTCCACGGTGTACTTCGGGTCGTAGAAGACCGGGTTCTCGAACGAGAGCGACATCGTCTCGGAGAAGTCCTCGATCGGGGAGATCTCCTCGAAGATCTCCTGCAGACCCGACTTGGACGACACGTCCTCGCCGGCGTCGAGACGCCGCTGGACGATGGCATCCCAGTTGGTGTTGCCGATCAGCCAGTCGAAGCTGTCGGTCTGGAGAGAGAGGAGCTTGGGAACCTCGAGTGGTTCGGCGATCTTTGCGAAAGAGATGCGGCGGTGATTTCCAGCGGAGCTGCGCGCGGCCAAGAGGAGTCCTTCGACGGGTTACGCGATGAGATGTCGACCCCCACACCACCGCAACGGCCACCGGGCAGGCCAAAGGGCATATGAGAGAGGGCGAAAGCACAGCGTAGCGCGGATGCGGGCGCACAACAAGCCCGGCGTCGAATGGCCGTTGCCGATGATGATGAACGTAAGTCGGGCCGGAGTCAAGCACCCCGGTCGAACCGGCCGGTCTCAGCGGGCCGGCGGCGAGGTCTCCAGGTCGTCGACCAGCCACGAATCCCCGACCCGTTGCATGGTCAGCGTGACCTGGTCGCGGTAGATGATCGGCTCACCCTGCTGCTTGTTGGTGGTGGGCCGGTTGAGGAAGACCAGCACCTGGACGCGGTCCTCACCGGAGCGCACGATCCCCGACGAGACGACCTCGGCGGAGACCTTCGTGCCGGTGGCCGGAGCATTGTCGCGGATCACCGCGAAGAGCTTGTCGTAGTCCTCGCGGTAGGAGTCGGTGAGGTACGACGACGCCTCCGCCTGGTCCGCCGCGAGGGTGTCGGCGTCGTAGGAGAGCACCGGCACCACCGCCCGCTCGGCGGCGGCCTGCGCGGCCCTGGTCGCCTCGGCCACGGCCCGGTCCGACGGCACCGCCGCGTAGAGCCAGACCGCCACCCCGACCGCGATCGCGGTCAACAGCGCCAGCCCGACCAGCAGCCATCCCGGGACACTCGCCCGGTGCCGCTCGGGAGCGGTCGGCACCGACGACTCCCGGAGCGCCGGGCCCGGTTGCTGCCCAGCCTCACCCGTCTTGTCAGGCTCCTGGCCAGCGTCGACCTCCGCAGCCGGCATCGCGGCGAGCTGCTCGTCGTACGACGTGCGTCGCTCGGGGTCTAGAAGCAGCTCGGCGGCGTGGTTGTAGGCGCGGAACCGGCGGTCGGACGGCTCGAGGTCGGCGATGGCCGTCTTCCACGCGGCGCGGATCTCGGCCTCGGTCGCCTCGGAGGCGACGTCGAGCAGGTCGTAGAGGCGGGGTGCGTCAGCGGTGGTGGTCACTCCTGGCCCCCCGTCACCGGGGTGAAGTCGTCGACGAGCCAGTCACCGTCGATCTTCACCAGCGAGACCTCGATCCGGTAGGGCACCGGCTCCTGGGGCCGGGCCCGGCCCTTGACCTCGTAGGTGTCGGTGAACGTGCCGGCCACCAGCGTCGTGGCGGAGTCGGGGTCGAGGTCGGAGACCCCGGTCGCGAAGACCTCGGCCTCCCGCGACACCTTGGCCTGCACGACGAGCTGCTCGGCGGTGCCGGCCTGCTCGTCGAACGAGGCGGCGAACTTCGGGGTGATCACGGCCTTGACGAGGCCGCGGTACTCCGGCATCGCCCCGTCGCTCTCCAGCAGGTCGGGACCGTAGGTGCCCATCCGCAGCAGGAACTGGCGGGTCTGCGCCATCACCTGCTCGCGCTGCCGCTGCTCGGCGTCCGAGTCGCCGCGGCGGTCGGGGAGCATCCACACGGCGGCGCCGACGGCGGCCACCAGCACCACCACCAGGCCGACCATCAGGGCACGGCGGAAGGCCGGGGCGGCAGCGCCCGGACGCTCGTCTGCGCTCGACCGGTCATCGCTCTCCATCACTCACTCCCTACCCGACGCGAGCGGCTGCAGAAACAGCCACTTCCACGAATCCCCTCCCAGGGTCCGAGGGGCCAACGAGCCCGCCGGGGAAAGGTCACGACTGCCGCGGTCGCCCCAGGTGACCCGACCGGTGCCGGGGTCGTACGACGCGACCACGGGCGCGTCGTAGTCCGTCGCGGCGCGGGGGGCGGCGTTCTGGGCGCCACGGGCGTTGGACTGGGTGGGCGGCTCCGAGCACCGCGCCTCCATGTTCATCGCGCGGTTGCTGCCGTCCTGGGGCTCACGGGTGTCGGTGCTCTCGTAGCCGGCGTGGCACACGGGCGGGTCGTTGGTCAGGATCATGCCGAAGTGGGCGTCGTAGAGGCCGGTGGACGGCGACTTGGAGACCACCGTGAAGCCACCCTCCACCACGTAGGGGTAGATCACGAGGAGCTGCTCGATGCCCGGCAGCCGCTTGACCACGATCTCGCCGGTGGTGACCAGGTTGTTGATCAGCTCGGCGAGCTGGACCCGGTTGTCGTCGAGGAAACGGCGCAGCTCGTTGGCGGTCGCGCTGCCGTTGTCGATGACCTTGCGCAGGTCCTGGTCGGAGGCCGCCAACGAGCCGCTGAAGAGCTTGAAGGTGCTGGCGAAGGTGCGGATGTTGCGCTCCGAGGCGACCTGGCCCTTGAGCACGGTGTTGGCGTCCCGGATCAGGTCGGTGGTGACGTCGAAGTTGGCGTTGGCGGAGGCGATGAACGCGTTGCTGGTGTCGATCAGTCGGCCGAGGTCCTCGCCGGTGCCCTGGAACGCCTGGCCGAACTCCGAGACCACGGTGCGCAGGTCGTCCTGGTCGACGGACTCGACCGTGTCGGAGAGGTTGGTCAGGAGAGTGGTCGTGCTGATGGGCGTCCGGGTGTCGGCCAGCGCGATCTCGGCGCCGTCACGCAGGAACGGGCCGTCGTCGACGCGCGGCTGGAACTCGACGTACTGCTCCCCGACGGCGGAGCGGTTGCCGACGACGGCGAGGGTGTCGGCGGGGATGTCGCCGTGGTCCCGGTCGATGTCGAGGCGCAGGTCGACGCCCTGCTCGGTGAGCACGAGCTCGTCGACCCGGCCGACCGTCACCCCGCGGTAGGACACCTCGGCGCCGGCGAACGAGCCGCCGGAGTCGGGGAAGTGCGCGACGACGGTGTAGGTGTCGTCGACGAAGAAGCGGTCGAGGCGGGCGAAGTGCGCTCCCACGTAGGACACGCCCACGACGGTGATCAGTACGAACACCAGGAGCTGGAGCTTGGTCCGGCGGGTGATCATCGGCCACCTGCCGTCGGGCGCAGCAGGCCGGGCACGAGCAGGCTGACCAACGCCGGGTCGTAGGCGTCCATCAGGTCGCCCACCGTGGGTCCGCGTGGTCCGTAGGTCCGCACCTGGAGCATCCCGGGTCGCAGCAGCGTGGGCACCGTGATCGTCGGGACGCTGAGGGTCGGCCCGCCGCTGGTCGGGACGCTGGGGACCGGCACCGGGTTGATCGCCCGACAGACCGCGGTGTCACGGTTCTCCGGCTTCTGGCACTCCTGCTTGAGCTTGGTCAGTCCCTCGACGCTGGAGAGCACCTTGCGGCAGGCTTCGCTGTTGAGGTCGCCGCTCGCGATGCAGGCGAGCACGTCGTTGACCAGGCGCGTCGGGTCGTAGGAGGACGGCAGCAGGGTCGGGGTCGGCAGGCTCGGGAGCGGGATGGAGGGCAGCTTGGTCGGGATCGGCAGCGTCGGCAGGGTCGGGAGGACCTGGGAGAGGTCGACCTCGAGCTGGACCGACAGGTTGGTGTAGTCGCCCATGTGCAGGTTGCGGGCCACCTGGGGATCACGGCCCACGACCTCGTCGACGAAGGGGTAGGTGAGGAAGACGCTGAAGGAGTTGGCGAAGTCGTCCCCGGCGGCCGCCAGCTGGGAGAGCACCGGGTCCAGCTGTTCCAGGGCGTCGATCGTCGAGGCCTTGGAGGCCTGGATGACGCGGACCCCGACACCGCTGAGGTCGTCGAGGGCCTCGAGCATCTTGACCAGGTCGTTGCGCTGCTTGTCGAGGGAGTCCAGCGCACTCGGCAGCTGCTCGAGGGCCGCGTCGATGGTGTCGGTGCGGGAGTCGACCTCGATGGCGAGCCGGTTGAGCGACTCGATCGCTCGGACGATGTCGGCCTTGTTGTCGTCGAGCTGGCGCATCAGGAGCCGGGCCTGGGAGAGCAGAGACTTCGCCGATCCCTCCCGGCCCTCCAGCGCGGTGTTGAGCTCGCGGGTGATGACCTGGAGCTGGGCGATCCCACCGCCGTTGAGGAGCAGGCTGAGCGCGCCGAGCACCTCCTCGACCTCGGGGTTGCGACCGCTCCGCTCGAGCGGGATCACGTCGCCGTCGGCGAGCTCGTTGGCGCTGGCCCCGGCCTCAGGCGCCCCGAGGGAGACGAACTTCTCCCCCAGCAGGCTGGTCTGGCGCAGCTCGGCGACCGCGTTGTCTGGCAGCTGGACGTCGTTGCGCAGCTCGAGGGTGACCTCGGCGACCGCACCGTCGAGCTCCACGTCGGTCACCTTGCCGACACTGACGTCGTTGACCTTGACCGTGGACTGCGGCACCAGGTCGAGCACGTCGCGGAACTTCACGGTGACCGTCATCGGGTCGTCCCCGGTGTCGGTCCCCCCGGGCAGCGGCAGGTGGTACACGTCGAAGTCGCAGCCGGTGAGCAGCAGGAGGCTCGCCAAGGTGACCAGGAGCGCCTTGAGGCGGGGGCGTCGTCGGGCGTTCACCGGGGCACCTCCACGAGTCCGCCGAGGGTGGGGTCGAACCGGTCGCCGGAGCGGACGCCGCCCTTGGCCAGGGCACCGGCCCGCGGGAAGAGGTCCTTGATCAGGTCACAGGTGTTCGCGGGGTCGTCGGCGGCCTGCTCGACGATGCTGCACAGCAGGGTGGCCGGGTCGTTCTCGACCTGGTTGATGAGCTCGCCGATGTTGGCACGGGTGTCGAGGGTGCCGGCCTGCGGGTTGTAGGTCAGGGCCAGGTTGTTGAGCGCCAGCGGGGCGGTGCGCAGCACCTGGTCGAGAGCCGAGCGCTGCTTGACCAGCACCTTCGAGACGCGGTTGAGCCCTTCGATGTTGCGACCGAGGATCTCCCGGTTGTCCTTCACGAAGCCCGAGACGGTCCGCAGCGCCGTGCCGAGGTTGCGCAGCGCCGCCGACAGCTCCTGGCGCTCCCCGCTCAGCACCTCCGAGATCTGAGCGAGCGACTGGTTGAACTGGCGCACGGTCGTGTCGTTCTCGGCGAGGGTCTCGAGGAAGGACTGGAGCTTGGCGGCCGTCCCGAAGAGCTCGTCGCGGTTGTTGGACAGGGTCGCGGTGAACTTGCTGAAGTCCTCGATGGTCTGGTGGAACGCGGCCCCCTGTCCGCCGAAGTTGTCCGCGGTCGTGCTCAGCAGGTCCGACAGCGCACCGGTGCGGTTGGCGCCGGTCGGGCCGAGCGCCACGTTGAGGTCGTTGAGGCTCGAGTAGACCTGGTCGAGCTCGAGCGGCACCGAGGTGCGGTCGGTCCCGATCGAGGCGTTGTCCTTCAGCACCGGACCTGTCTCGTAGACCGGGGTCAGCTGGATGAAGCGGTCGCCCACGATCGACGGGGCGATGATCACCGCCCCCGCGTCGGCCGGCACCTTGACGTCGCCGTCGTAGGAGACCGTGACCTCGACGTCGGTGCCCGACGGGGTCACCCGGTCGACGCTGCCGACCGCGACCCCGAGCACCCGGACGTCGCTGCCCTCGTAGACGGAGATGGCGCGCGGGAAGTGCAGGGTCAGGGTCTTGCGCTCCTCGCCGTCGAGCAGAGTGACGGCGAAGGCCACCAGCAGGGCGACGATCATGCCGGGCACGAGGTACTTCCTCAAGGCGTCCATGGTGTCGGTGTCACCCCCCGACCTTGGGGACGGGCGGGAGGTTCTGGATGTAGGTGTCGAACCAGGGGCCGGTGCCGAGGGTGTTGGCGAAGACCCGGTAGAAGGGCTCCATCAGCCGCAGGCTGTTGTCGAGGTTGTCCTCGTTCTTGTTGAGCACGGCGACGACGCTCTCGAGGTGGGTAAGGGCGGGCTTGAGGTCGGCGCGGCTCTGCCGGACCAGCGAGGTGAGCTCCTGGGAGAGCTGGGACGTCGACACCAGCAGGTCGTGGACTGCGTCGCGCCGCGCGACCACGGAACGGAAGAGCACGTCGGCGTCGTTCATCAGCGTGACGATGTCCTGGTCGCGCTCGTCGAGGACCTGGGAGACCCGGCCGAGGTTGCGCAGCAGCGAGTTGATCTGCCCGTCACGCGACGACACCGTGGCCGAGAGGCGCGAGACGCCGTCGAGGGCCTCACGGAACTCGTCGGGGGTGTTGCGGGTCAGGTCGGCCAGCACCGTGAGGGAGTCGGCGAGCTGGTCGGTGTCGATCGCTTCCGAGGTCTCGGCGAGACCCTGGAAGGCCTCGACGACGTCGTACGGCGAGGTGGTCCGCTGGACCGGGATCTCGGACCGGTCGGGCAGCTGGCCCGACCCGGCGGGCTGCAGCGACAAGAACATCGCCCCGAGGAGCGTCTTGACCTTGATCGCGGCCCCGGTCTCGGAGCCGAACGACGAGTCGGTCTTGACCCGGAACGTGACCCGCACGTGGTCGCCGTCGAGCGCGATGTCCTCGACCTTGCCGACCCGGACCCCGGCGATGCGGACCTCGTCGTTGACCTTGAGTCCGCCGGCCTCGCTGAAGGCGGCGTAGTAGGTGTCGCCGCCGCCGATCACCGGCAGGTCCTGGGCCCGGAAGGCGACCATGACCGTGGCGGCGATCGCCACCAGGCTGACCGCCCCGATGATGACCGGGTTGCGCTCGCGGAACGGCTTCATGACCTGGCCCCCCGCATCGGCGTCGTCGGGCGCGTCACAGCGTGCACCGGTCCGACCCGGTCTCGTAGGTGACCGGCAGCTCGATACCGGCGGGCAGGATGACCCGGCCCTGGAACTGGCAGAGGTAGAAGTTGAACCACGAGCCGTAGATCGCCGTACGGCCGACCTTCTCCAGCTTGATCGGCAGCACCTGGAGCGCCCGGTCGAGCTCGGCCTTGTTGTCGTCGAGGTTGCCCGCGACGTCGCGGAGACCCTTGATGTCGCGCACCAGCGGCCCACGGATGCCCGACACGAGGTCGGCCGTCTCCACCGAGAGCGCCGACACCTCGTCGAGCGAGGACAGGATCGCCTTGCGGTCACTCTTGAGACCGCTCATCAGGTCGCGGAAGCTGATGATCAGCCGCCCGAGCTGTTCGTCGCGGTCGCCGAGGTGGTCGAGCACGGAGTCGAGGTTGTCGATGAGGTCGCCGATCACCTGGTCGCGCGCGGCCAGGGTCTGGGTCACCGACGCCGTGTGGCCGAGCAGGCCCTCGAGGGTGCCGCCCTCACCTTGGAAGACCTGGACGATCTCGTAGGACAGCTGGTTGATGTCGTTGGGCGACAGCGCCTGGAAGAGCGGCTTGAAGCCGTTGAAGAGCACGGTCAGGTCCAGTGCTCCCTGGGTCCGCTCGACCGGGATGGTGGCGCCGTCGGGCAGCCGCCGGCCGTCGCCGATGCCCTCGCTGAGGGAGATGTAGCGCTGGCCCACCAGGTTGCGGTAGCGGATCAGCGCGTTGGTCGCCCCGCTGATCGAGGTCTCGTCGGCCACGCTGAACGACACCAGCGCGCGCGTGCGCTCTACGATCTCGATGCCCTTGACGGTGCCGACCTTGACCCCCGCGACCCGCACGTCGTCACCCTTGGTGACCCCGGTGGCGTCGGCGAAGACGGCCTTGTAGTCGCGGCTGCCGCCGAAGGTGATGTTGCCGATCGTCACCACCAGCACCCCGGTCGCGAGCGTGGTGACGACGACGAAGACGATCAACCGGACGGCGTCACCGAAGGTCTTCTTGTCGAGCCCGAACCTCATCGCAGGCTCACCTCCGCGCCGCGCGCCATCGGTGCCACCAGCAGCACGCCGAGGTCGTCGACCTCCTCGGGGCTGACCCCGAGAGAGGGCCCGAGCAGCGACCGCAGCAGGCCGGCCTCCGACTCGCTCCCGGCGAAGCCCGCCCCGTTGGTGGAGTACGACGTCCGTCGGCCGCCGTACCCGGGTGCCACCCGCTGGATGCCCTTGCCCGTCGGGGAGTTCACACCGTCGACGAAGTCGGGCTGCGACGTCACCGGGTTGGCCTGCGACCCGGACGGGGCCGGCAGGTTCACGCAGTTGGGGCCGCGGGTGTCCCCGAACGTCGGCACGTCGGCCGGTCCGTAGCCACGAGGCTGGTTGGGCAGGGTCTCGAGCACGATGTGCAGGGTGAAGCCGCGGAAGGCCTCGGCCTGGATCTTGCCGGCGTTGACGACCCCGCCGAGGAGGCAGGGGTACTCCGGCGCGTACTTGGCGAAGACGCGCAGCTGGGTCGCGCTCAGGTCGCCGAGCCGGATGATGTTCTCCTCGTTGTCGTCCAGGAAGGTCCGGGCGGTGTCGGAGAAGGACGCGACGTCGGAGAAGAGCGCCTGGAGCCTGGCCTCGCGGCCCTCGAGGGTGCCGGTGGTCTTGATGGTGTCGCGCAGGATCTGGGAGATCTCGGGCAGCACGTCGGTGTAGACGTCGGAGACCCGGGCGGTGAGCCGGAGGTCCTCGATGATGTCGGGAATCTGCGGGTTGATCCGCTTGAGGTAGCTGTCGAAGGTCTCGATGTTCTCGCCGAGGGTGTCGCCGCGGCCCTCCAACGCGGTGGCGAGCGCGGTGAGCGTGTAGTTGATGTCGGCCGGGCTGACCGCGCGCAGCAGCGGGTAGAGGTCGGAGAGCACCTTCTCGACCTCGATAGCGACCGCGGTGCGGGCGATGGTCGCGCCGGCCCTGATCGTGCCGGACGGTCCCGACTCCGGGATCTCGAGCGAGACGTACTTCTCGCCGAAGAGCGTCTTCGGGACGATCGAGCCAGTGACGTTGGCCGGGATGGTGTCGAGCTTGTCGGGGTAGATGCCGAGGGTGAGCACGGCGCCGTCGGCGTCGGTGACGAAGTCGAGCACCTCGCCGACGATCACGCCGCGGGTCTTCACGTCGGCGCGCATCGGCAGCTGGAGGCCGATCTTGGAAGTCTTGAGCGTCACCTCGTCGTACTCGGTGAACTTCTTGGTGAAGATGCCGTACGTCGCCCAGACGCCGGTCATCAGGAGTGCCAGGAACACGATCCCGAGTGCCCTGTGGTTGCGGTCGAGCCTCATCCGGCCAGCCTCACCGTGGTGGTGGTGCCCCAGATGGCCATCGAGAGGAACAAGTCGATGACGTTGATGGCCACGATCGAGGTGCGGACCGCGCGACCCACGGCGACGCCGACGCCGGCGGGGCCGCCGGAGGCGTGGTAGCCGTGGTAACAGTGGATCAGGATCACCGTGACGGCGAACACCAGCACCTTGCCGAAGCTCCACAACACGTCACCCGGTGGCAGGAACTGGGTGAAGTAGTGGTCGTAGGTCCCGGTGCTCTGCCCGAAGAACTGGGTCACGGTGAGGCGGGTCGCGAAGTACGACGACAGCAGGCCCACCACGTAGAGCGGGACGATCGCGATCAGACCGGCGATGATCCGCGTGGTCACCAGGAACGGCAGCGACGGGATCGCCATCACCTCGAGGGCGTCGACCTCCTCGGAGATGCGCATCGCCCCGAGCTGGGCGGTGAAGCCACAGCCAACCGTCGCCGCGAGCGCGATACCGGCCACGAGGGGGGCGATCTCGCGGGTGTTGAAGTAGGCCGAGACGAAGCCGGAGAAGGCGGCGGTGCCGAGCTGGTTGAGCGCGGCGTAGCCCTGGAGCCCGACGTTGGTGCCGGTGAAGAAGGTCAGGGCCGTGATGACCCCCACGGTGCCACCGATGACCGCAAGCGCACCGGACCCGAGCGTGACCTCCGCGAGCAGCCGCAGGATCTCCTTGCGATAGCGGGTGAGAGTGCGCGGGGTCCAGGCCAGGGCGCGCAGGTAGAACGCGAGCTGCTCGCCGAGGTTGTCGAGCGCCTTGAGGGGCCGTTCGTAGACGGCCTTGAGGTCAGCCACCGTCGCTAACCCGTCTTCGGTGGCACGAGCTGGAAGTAGAGCGCACTCATGACCACGTTGACGACGAACAGCAGCAGGAAGCTGATGACGACCGACTCGTTGACCGCGTCACCGACGCCCTTGGGGCCGCCGTCGGCGGTCATCCCCTTGTACGACGCGACGATGGCGGCGATCAGGCCGAAGGCAAGCGCCTTGACCATGCCCTGCCACAGGTCGGGCAGCTGGGCGAGCGCGGTGAAGCTCGCCAGATAGGCGCCGGGGGTGCCGTCTTGGAGCAGCACGTTGAAGACGTAGCCACCGGCCACGCCGACGACGCTGACCAGACCGTTGAGGAAGACCGCCACCATCATGCAGGCGAGGACCCGGGGCACGACCAGGCGCTGGATCGGGTCGATGCCCAAGACCATCATCGCGTCGAGCTCTTCGCGGATCTTGCGGGCACCGAGGTCGGCGGCGATCGCGGAGCCGCCTGCCCCCGCGATCAGCAAGGCGGTGGCGATCGGCCCGGCCTCGCGGACGATGGCCAGCACCGCCGCCGAACCCGTGAACGACTGGGCTCCGAACTGCTTGATCAGCCCACCCACCTGGAGCGCGATGACCGCGCCGAAGGGAATGGCGACCAGAGCGGTCGGGACGATGGTGACCGAGGCGATGAACCAGGCCTGCTGGATGAACTCCCGCAGCTGGAACGGCCGGCGGAAGAGCTGGCGGGCGACGTCCAGGGCGAACGCGAACAGGTTGCCCGCCGTCCCGATGGGCGCGAGCACGCGTGAGGAGCTGATCGAGGACACCGGCTCAGGCCCCCGGTGCCATCGAGATGTTGGCGTCGAACGAGCCCGGCGGCGGCGTCACGCCGTTGTCGCGGCACCACGCACCCGGCTCGCGCTGGCTGCGCCGCGGGATGCCGTTGGAGGGCTCCTGCTGGAAGGGGATCGGCGGCAGCGGCGGCAGCTCCTGGTCCTGCTCGGCCGCGAGCTCGTCGGCGTCCTTCTCCTCCGACATGCCGATAGGTCCGACCCGCTGGGCGTTGAGGAACTGCCGGACCACCGGCTCCTCCGAGCTCAGCAGCATCTCGCGGGGCCCGAACATGGCGAGGTGCTTGTGGTAGAGCAGCCCGATGTTGTCCGGCACCGTGCGTGCGGTGTTGACGTCGTGGGTGACGATCAGGAAGGTGGCGTCGATCTGGGCGTTGAGGTCGATGATGAGCTGGTTGAGGAACGACGTGCGCACCGGGTCGAGGCCCGAGTCGGGCTCGTCGAAGAGGACGATCTCAGGGTCGAGCACCAGGGCCCGGGCGAGTCCCGCGCGCTTGCGCATCCCACCGGAGATCTCGCCCGGGAGCTTGTCCTCGGCGCCGAGCAGGCCGACGAGGTCCATCTTGTCCATCACGATGTCGCGGATCTCCGACTCGGACTTGCGGGTGTGCTCACGCAGCGGGAAGGCGACGTTGTCGTACAGGTTCATCGAGCCGAACATCGCGCCGTCCTGGAAGAGCACGCCGAAGAGCTTGCGGATCTCGTAGAGCTTCTTCTCCGAGCAGCTGGCGATGTCGGTGCCCTCGATGATGATCGAGCCCCGGTCGGGCTTGAGCAGCCCGATCAGCGTCTTGAGGAAGACCGACTTGCCGGTGCCGGACGGCCCGAGCATCACACAGATCTCACCCGCGGGGATGGTGAGGGTGACGTCGCCCCAGATGAGCTGCTTGCCGAAGGACTTCGTCAGTCCGTTGACCTGGATCTCCACGCCCATCGTCGCCACACCTCCCTCTCGGCCCGAGTTGCCGCAAGAACGGCGCCGGAGACCCGTGTCGGACCCGGTGGGCACCCTCACGCCCACACTCTGGGGTAAACAACGGTTCTGCGCCGGGGAGGTTACGCGGGATCTGCCCACGCGTCCCCCACCGGTCGCAGTGACGGCACTCGGGCTGGCGCGAGCAGCCGGGCGAGTGGACTCAGCCGGCGTCGGCGGAGAGCAGTGCCTCGTCGAGGATCTCCAGGCCGCGCCGAGCGTCGTCGTCGGAGATCGTCAGCGGCGGCACCACGTGGATGCGGTTGTAGTTGACGAAGGGCAGCAGCCCGCGCTCCTTGCACGCGGCCACGGTGGCCGCCATCGCCGGGCTCGACCCGCCGTACGGCGCGAGCGGCGCCCGGGTCTCGGGGTCGGTGACCAGGTCGAGGGCCCAGAAGGCGCCGAGACCGCGCACCTCGCCGACGCTGCGGTGGCCGGCGGCGATCTTCTCCAGCCCGGGGCCGAGGACCTCCCGACCGAGGCGCTCGGCGTTCTCGACGATCTGCTCCTCGCGCATGGTCTCGATCGTGGCCACCGCCGCCGCACAGGCAAGCGGGTGCCCGGAGTAGGTCAGCCCGCCGGGGTAGACCCGCTCGTCGAAGGTGCGGGCGACGGCGTCGCTGATCACGACGCCGCCCAGCGGCACGTAGCCTGAGTTGACCCCCTTGGCGAAGGTGATCAGGTCAGGCACCACGTCGAAGTGCTCGAAGGCGAACCACCGGCCGGTACGGCCGAACCCGGCCATCACCTCGTCCGCGATGTAGACGATGCCGTAACGGTCGCAGATCTCACGCACCCCGGCGAGGTAGCCGGGCGGCGGCGGCATGATCCCCGCCGTGCCCGGCACGGACTCGAGGATGATCGCGGCGATGTTCTGGGCCCCCTCCAGGGCCACGACCTGCTCGAGGTGCTCGAGTGCTCGCTCGCACTCCTGCGCCTCGGTGGTGGCGTGGAACGCGCTGCGGTAGAGGAACGGGCCGAAGAAGTGCACGGTCCCGGCGCTGCCGTGGTCGCTGGCCCAACGCCGCGGGTCGCCGGTGACGTTGACCGCCAGGTCGGTGCCACCGTGGTAGGAGCGGTACGTCGAGAGCACCTTGGTGCGGCCGGTGTGCAGACGGGCCATCCGGATGGCGTGCTCGACGGCGTCGGCGCCGCCGTTGGTGAAGAAGACCTTCTCCAGGCCGTCCGGCGCCGTCTCGGCGATCAGCCTCGCCGCCTCGGACCGGGCGGCGTTGGCGGTGCCGGGGGCGATCGTGCAGAGCAGCCCCGCCTGCTCCTGGATCGCGGCCACCACCCGGGGGTGCTGGTGGCCGATGTTGGTGAACACCAGCTGGGAGGAGAAGTCAAGGTAGGCGGTGCCCTGGTCGTCCCACACCGTCGAGCCGAGGGACCGGCTCACCACCATCGGCTTCAGTGCGCCCTGGGCGGACCAGGAGTGGAACACGTGGGCACGGTCGAGCTCGTAGGTGCGACTCTCGTCGATCATGGGTCTCCTCGGAGCGGGGGTGGGACGGTCTGGCTGCGTCAGTCGTTCTGCGGGAAGCCGAGGTTGACCCCGGTCGCCCGCGGCGCGGCCGGGTCACCCCATCGCGAGGTGACCACCTTGGCACGCGTGTAGAAGTGCACGCCCTCGGTCCCGTGAGCGTGGCTGTCGCCGAACAATGACCGTTTCCACCCGCCGAAGGAGTAGTAGGCCATCGGCACCGGGATCGGCACGTTGATGCCGACCATGCCGACCTCCACCTCGTTCTCGAACGCTCGGGCGGCGGCGCCGTCGGTGGTGAAGATCGCCGTGCCGTTGCCGTAGGGGTTGGCGTTGATCAGGTCGAGCCCGTCGCGGTAGCTCCCCACGCGGACCACGGACAGCACCGGCCCGAAGATCTCCTCGGAGTAGATCGACATCTCCGGGGCGACGTGGTCGAAGAGCGTCGGGCCGACCCAGTAGCCCTGGTCGCTGCCGGAGTACGGCGTGGCCCGGCCGTCGACGACGACCTTGGCGCCGGCCTCCTCGCCCTGCCGGATGAAGTCGAGGACCCGGTCGGCATGCTCGCGGGTGACCAGGGGGCCCATGTCGGCCTCCCCTCCCTCACCAGCAGCCGAGGTCGAGCCGTCACCGATGCGCAGGGACGTGGTGCGCTCGGCGAGGCGCGCGACCAGGTCGTCGCCCACGGGGTCGACCGCGACCACGACGCTGATCGCCATGCACCGCTCCCCCGCCGAGCCGTAGCCGGCGGAGACCGCGGCGTCGGCGACCTGGTCGAGATCGGCGTCGGGCAGCACCAGCATGTGGTTCTTGGCGCCCCCGAGCGCCTGGACGCGCTTGCCGGCGGCGCTCGCCTGCTCGTAGACGTACCTCGCGATCGGGGTCGAGCCGACGAAGCTGATCGCGGCCACGTCAGGACTGTGCAGCAGGGCGTCGACGGCGACCTTGTCGCCCTGCAGCACGTTGAACACCCCGTCGGGCAGCCCCGCCTCCTGCCAGAGTCGCGCCATCCACAGCGCCGCCGAGGGGTCCTTCTCGCTCGGCTTGAGCACGACGGTGTTGCCGGCGGCGATCGCGAGGGGGAAGAACCACATCGGCACCATGGCCGGGAAGTTGAACGGGCTGATGATGCCCACCACGCCCAGCGACTGGCGGATCGAGTGCACGTCGACGCCGGACGACACGCTCTCGGAGTAGCCGCCCTTGAGCAGGTGCGGGATCCCGCAGGCGAACTCCACCACCTCGAGGCCTCGGCTGATCTCGCCGAGCGCATCCGAGTGCACCTTGCCGTGCTCGCGGGTGATGATCTCGGCGAGCTCGCCCTTGCGGGCGTCGAGGAGGTCGCGGAACCGGAAGAGCACCTTGGCCCGGGTGGTGATCGAGGACCGCCCCCAGGTGGTCCATGCGGCGCGCGCGGAGGCGATCACCGCGGCGGCGTCGCCGGCGTCCGCGACGACCATCCGGCCGGTGACCAGGCCGGTGGCGGGGTTGGTCACGTCGAACGTCGCATTCGACGCTCCGGACTGCTCGCCACCGTTGAACCAGTGGTTGATGGTCGCTGCTGCTGCGGATTCCGTCGCCATGAGTCGATTGTGCACCTCATCGGCGGGAAGCGAAACGGCGGTCATCCCGATGGGATGACCGCCGTCGCGACAAGCGGGGCCACTGGTCACGAGGACCAGCGAGGTGTTACTTGACGGTGACCGTGGCGCCTGCACCCTCGAGGGAGTCCTTGGCCTTCTGTGCGGCTTCCTTGGTGACGCCCTCGAGAACCGTCTTGGGGGCGGCCTCGACGAGGTCCTTGGCCTCCTTCAGTCCGAGGGAGGTCAGGGCGCGCACCTCCTTGATGACGTTGATCTTCTTGTCGCCGGCAGCCTCGAGGATGACGTCGAAGGAGTCCTGCTCGGCAGCCTCCTCGCCGACGTTGCCGGCACCGCCGGCGGCGGGCGCGGCGGCCACGGCGACCGGAGCGGCCGCGGTGACGCCGAAGGTGTCTTCGAACTGCTTCACGAACTCGCTGAGCTCGATGAGGGTCATTTCCTTGAACGCCTCGAGCAGGTCGTCAGTGCTGAGCTTCGCCATGGTGGCGTTTCCTTCCAGTCGGTGGTCCGCCGGGTCGGCGAGCGGACCGGGTGTGTGGGTGGTCAGACCGGTGGCCGTCAGGCCTCGGTCGTCTGGTCCTCGGACTCGGTCGACGCCTCGGCGGTGTCTGCCGTGCTCTCCTCGGTGCTCTCTCCGGTGCTGCTCTCGGCTCCGACGTGGCCATCGGCCCCGTCATCGGCCTCGGTGGACGGGTCCGTCTCGACGACTGCGTCCTCGACGGCCGGGGCCGGCGTACCGGCACCACCCGCGAGGATCGAGGGGTCCTCCCCTTCTTCTGCCCGCTTCGCCTCGAGCGCGCCAACAAGTCGCGCGGCCTGGGCGATGGGGGCGTTGAGCAGGTAGACGGCCTGGCTCAGCGACGCGAGCATCGCGCCCGCCAGCTTGCCCAGGAGTACCTCACGCGACTCGAGGTCCGCCAGCTTGGCAACCTCGGCAGCGCCGAGAGGCTTGCCGTCCAGGACACCACCCTTGATGACCAGGGTGGGGTTCGCCTTGGCGAAGTCACGCAGACCCTTGGCCGCCTCGACCACGTCACCGTTGATGAAGGCGATCGCAGTCGGTCCGGTCAACAGGTCGTCGAAGCCGCTGATGCCCGCCTCGTTGGCGGCCAGCTTGGCCAGCGTGTTCTTGACCAC
>JBDSLK010000173.1:0-10148 GCA_039916425.1 Nocardioides sp. | reverse complement strand
GAGAGCTCCTCGACGGTCACGGCCACCGGCCCTACGTCACGTCCGCCGGCTCGGCGCCGTCGCTCGGCAAGCACCTGCTGCTGGCCTACCTGCCGCCCGAGCAGGCAGTGCTCGGCCAGCCGCTCGCGGTCTCCTACATGGAGGAGCTCTACCCGGTGACGGTCGGCTCCGTCGACGCGACCCCGCTCTTCGACCCCGCCAACGAGCGGATCCGGGCATGAGTAGCCGATCCAGCAATGTCCTGATCTGCCTCAAGCGCGTGCCCGACTCCTCCGGGGAGGTGCTGCTGACCTCCGACGCACAGGGCGTCGACGGCCGCTACGTCGGCTTCACCATCAGCAACCACGAGCTGTGCGCCGTCGAGCTGGCCGTCCAGATCGCTGCCGCGACCGGTGGCGAGGCCAGCGTGCTGACCCTCGGCACCGACGACGCCGCCGACCAGCTGCGCGCCGCGCTGGCGCTGGGCTGCACGAGTGCGACGCACGTGGTGGCCGACCCGACCGGCTTCGGCCCGGCCGACGTGGCGCGCGAGATCGCCGCGGTGGTGAGCGACCATGCCGCGCAGGGGCGCACCCACGACCTGGTCCTGCTCGGCAACGACGCCGCCGACTCCGGCGACTTCCAGGTCGGCATCCGGCTCGCCTACGCGCTGGGTCGCCCGGTGGTCGCCGGTATCAACCGGGTCGAGGTCGCCGACGGGGTGGCGCTCGCCCACGTCGAGGGCCCCACCGGCCAGGACGCCTACGAGCTGCCGCTGCCGGCGGTGCTCACCGTGCTCGAGGGTGGTGTCGAGCCGCGCTACCCCACGGTGTCTGGCCGGATGAGGGCCAAGAAGATCGTCATCGAGCAGCGCAAGCCCACCACCTCCGCGTTGACCGGGCCGAGCCGGGTCCGGCTCACCCTGCCCCCGCCGGTGCCCAGCCAGGTGCAGGTCCTCGGCGAGGGCGCGTCGGCCGCCGACGCCGTCCGCAAGGTGCTCGTCGACCTGGGGGTGACCCGATGATCCTGGTGTACGTCGAGACCGACGCCGACGGTGCGGTCGCGGAGGTCTCCCGCGAGACCCTCACCCTCGCCCGCACCCTCTCCGCGGCCGGTGGCGGCATCCCCGTCGACGCGGTCGGCGTCGGCAGCACCGACGCCGAGACGCTCGCCTCTTACGGGGTCCGCGACGTCCACCTGGCCACCGGCGACGCCTTCACGTCGTACGCCGCGGCTGCGCACGCCGCCGCCGTCCAGGCCGCCAGGGACGCCGCGGGCGCGGTCGTCGTGATGGCCGGCGGGAGCGCCCGCGGCACCGAGGTCCTCGCCCACGTGGCCGCCCGCGAGGGCGTGCCGATGGCCGCCAACGTGGTGTCCTTCGGCGGCCTGGCGCCCTTCGTGGTGACCCGCCAGGTCGTCGGCGGCGCGGTGCTGGAGGAGATGCGGCTCGGCGAACGCCCCGCCGTGTTCACCGTCGCCGGCCACGCTGTCGAGGCCGCCGCGGCCACCGTCAGCGAGACGCCGGGCACCGGCACCGTCCGCCCGCTCGCCGTCGAGGTGACCGAGGCCGACCTGGTCGCGCGGGTGCGCTCCACCGCGCCACGACCGGCCGGCGAGACCGGCAACCTCAAGCAGGCCAGGGTCGTCGTGGGTGCCGGCCGCGGCGCCGGCGGCCCCGACGGCTTCGGCCCCGTCGTCGAGCTCGCCGAGCTGCTCGGCGGCTCGCTCGGTGTCTCCCGCGTGGTCACCAGCCTCGGCTGGCGGCCCCACCACGAGCAGGTCGGGCAGACCGGCACCCGGATCAGCCCGGAGATCTACATCCCCTGCGGCATCAGCGGCGCGATCCAGCACTGGGCAGGCTGTGCGAGCTCGAAGGTGATCCTGGCGATCAACACCGACGCCGAGGCGCCCATGGTGACCAAGGCGACGTACGCCGTGATCGGCGACATGCACGAGGTCGTGCCGGCCCTCAACGAGGCGATCCGAGCCGGGCGCTGACGGGATCGGCCTTGTACCGTCGACCTCGTGCGACACGGGGGAGTGAGGGTCAGGGCGGTGACGGCAACAGTCCTGGCCGCGCTGCTGCTCGCCGGCTGCGGCGCCGCGACCGGGCGAGACGCCGTTGCGGAGCCTGATCCCACGAGGCCCACCGTGGCGGGCTCCACCGCGCCGTCGGGTGAGGGGGTCGCGCTCGACCCCGCGCTCGCGGTCGACCCACCCGGCCGGCTCGAGGACCGCCTCCTTCCCGCCGACCTGCTGATCTTCAGCCAGGCCGCGCTCGGTGCCGACACCGTGCGCAAGATCCGCGGCCTCGACGGCGTCGTGGCCGTCGAGGAGATGGGGCTGGCCCAGGTCACCATCGAGAACCGCGCCATCAACGTGGCCGCGGTGGACCCCGGCACCTACCGCCGCTACACGCCGGTCGGCTCCGCCCAGCTCCAGGAGGTGTGGGACCGGGTCGCGGGCGGTGAGATCGCCATCGACGCCGGTCTGGGCCGCAAGCTGGCCGACAAGACCGGCTTCGTCACGATGGGGGTCAGCGCCGACGCTCCCGAGATCCACGTCGGAGCGCTCGCCGACCAGATCCCGCAGGTCGACGCCGTGGTCAACCGCAAGTGGGGCGAGGAGCTCCAGATGACCTTCGGCAACGCCCTGCTGGTCTCCACCGGCATCGCCTCGCCGCAGTCGGTCCGCCCCGCGATCACTCGGATCGCCGGCACGGAGGCGTCCGTGCAGATCCTGGGACCCGACCTCGACACCTCGGTCCAGCAGACCGCCTTCCTCACCGGTGGCTCGGTGGCGGCGGTCGTCGGGACGTTCAACTACACGGTGCTCGGCGGCGGCCGGATCGCCCCGGAGCAGTCCTGGGTCTCCAGCCACATCGCCACCGAGCCGGTGCCGATCCTGGGGTCGATGACCTGCAACCGGGCGATGTTCCCCCAGCTCCAGGCGGCGCTGAGCGAGATCGTCGACCGTGGGCTGGCCGAGGCGATTAACCCCGGCGAGTACGCCGGGTGCTACTACCCGCGCTTCATCGCCGGCACCCAGACCCTGTCCAACCACTCCTTCGGACTGGCGTTCGACATCAACGTGCCCGGCAACCAGCGCGGCACCGTCGGGGAGATCGACCGCACCGTCGTGTCGATCTTCAAGCGGTGGGGCTTCGCCTGGGGTGGCGACTGGGGCTACACCGACCCGATGCACTTCGAGATGAACGCCGTCGTCGAGGTGCGCTGACCGCTCGCACTACGCTCGCCCGCATGCGCGCAGCCCAGGTCGTCACGCTCACCGGTCCCCTCGACGTCGAGCTCCGTGAGGTGCCGGAGCCGGTGCCCGGAGCCGGTGAGGTGCTGATCGAGGTGCACAGCGTGGGGGTCGCGTTCCCGGACCTGCTGCTGAGCAAGGGGGAGTACCAGCTGCGCCCCGACCCGCCCTTCACGGTCGGGGTCGACGTGGCGGGGGTCGTCGTCTCGGGTGAAGGATTCACCGCCGGTGACCGCGTCGCCGGCGTGGTGCCGTACGGCGGCGCCGCCGAGCTCGCCGTGGTGCCGGCGGTGTCGACGTTCCGGCTGCCCGACATCCTCACCTTCGACGAGGGCGCAGCGTTGCCGATGAACTACCTGACCGCTCAGTTCGCCCTGAAGGTGCGGGGTGGGCTGAAGGCCGGCGAGACGGTGCTCGTCCACGGCGCCGCCGGTGGGGTGGGCACCGCGACGATCCAGGTCGCCCGGGGGTACGGCGCCCGCACGATCGCGGTGGTGTCCACCCAGGAGAAGGCCGAGGTGGCCCGCCGGGCGGGTGCCGACGAGACGGTCCTGGTCGACGGCTTCAAGGATGCGGTGGCGGCACTGACCGACGGGCGCGGCGTCGACGTGGTGCTCGACGTCGTCGGCGGGGACGTGTTCACCGACTCGCTGCGCTCGCTGGCACCGCTGGGCCGGCTGCTGGTGGTCGGCTTCGCCTCGGGCCAGGGCATCCCGGAGGTCAGGGTCAACCGGCTGCTCCTCAACAACATCGACGTCCGCGGCGTCGGCTGGGGCGGCTATGCGATGGTCCGCCCGGGCTACATGGCCGAGCAGTGGGCCGACCTGCTGCCGATGATCGAGAGCGGGGTGGTGAAGCCGCCCGTCGGCGCGACGTACCCGTTCGAGGAGCTCGGCCGCGCGCTTGCCGACCTGGAGGCCCGGCGAGCACTGGGCAAGTCGGTGGTGCGGGTTAAGGTCGAACCGTGAACACCACCCCATCACGCTGCTCGCTTCGCTCACACCGCGCGCGGGACCTCCGATGAGCATTCTCGACGACGCCCGCGGGGGCATGGACCCCGCCATCCGGCCCCAGGACGACCTCTTCGGTCACGTCAACGGGCACTGGCTCGAGCACGAGGAGATCCCGGCCGACCGGTCGAGCTGGGGGCCGTTCGTGCAGTTGGCCGACGCCGCCGAGGGCCAGGTGCGCACCATCATCGAGGACCTCGCGGCCGGCGGCGAGGCCGGCACCGACGATGCGCGCAAGATCGCCGCCCTCTACAACTCCTTCGTCGACACCGAGCGCATCCAGCGGCTGGGCACCCGCCCGGTGCAGCCGCTCATCGCCGCCGTGTCGGCCCTGCGCGACGTGCGCGACCTGGCGGCGTTCGTCGGCGAGTTCGAGCGCATCGGCGGGGCGGGCATCTTCGGCTCCTACGTCGACACCGACCGCAAGGACTCCGACCGCTACCTGGTCTACCTCTACCAGGGGGGTCTCGGCCTGCCCGACGAGTCCTACTACCGGGAGGACAAGTTCGCCGAGATCCGCGACAAGTACGTCGCCTACCTCGCCGCGATCTTCCGGCTCGCCGACTACGAGGGCGACGCCGACGCGGCCGCCGCCACCGTGCTCGCCATCGACACCCGGATCGCGGCGGGCCACTGGGAGCGGGCCGAGACCCGCGACGTGCAGAAGACCTACAACCTGACCACCTTCGCCGATCTCGAGGAGCTCGCGCCGGCGTTCGACTGGTCGGCCTACGTCACCAACCTCGGCGGTGACGGCCAGACGCTGGCCGAGGCGGTCGTCAAGGAGCCGTCCTTCTTCAGCCACCTCTCCCAGGTGCTGACCGAGGTGCCGATCGAGGACTGGAAGCCCTGGATGCTCTCCCGGGTGCTGCGCTCCGCGGCGCCGTACCTCCCCGACGCCTTCGTCGACAACAACTTCGACTTCTACGGCCGCACCCTCAACGGCACCCCCGAGCTGCGGGCCCGCTGGAAGCGGGGGGTCGCGCTCGTGGAGGGCGCGATGGGTGAGGCGGTCGGCCGGGAGTACGTCGAGCGACACTTCCCGCCGCGCGCCAAGGCGATGATGGACGACCTCGTGGCCAACCTGCTCGAGGCCTACCGCCAGTCCATCGCCGCCCTGGACTGGATGAGCGAGGAGACCAAGCAGCGGGCCTACGACAAGCTCGACACGTTCCGGCCCAAGATCGGCTATCCCGACAGGTTCCGCGACTACTCCGCGTTCCAGGTCCGCGACGACGACCTGATGGGCAACGTCGCCGCGGCTGCGAGCTTCGAGACCGCCCGGCAGCTGGCCAAGATCGGTGCCCCGGTCGACCGTGACGAGTGGTTCATGCTCCCGCAGACCGTCAACGCCTACTACAACCCCGGCACCAACGAGATCTGCTTCCCAGCAGGCATCCTGCAGAAGCCGTTCTTCTCCCCCGACGCCGAGGAGGCCGAGAACTACGGGGGCATCGGGGCGGTGATCGGTCATGAGATCGGTCACGGCTTCGACGACCAAGGGGCGCAGTACGACGGTGCCGGCAACCTCAACGACTGGTGGACCGCCGCGGACAAGGCGGCGTTCGAGGTCAAGTCGAAGGCGCTCATCGCGCAGTACGACGCCTTCGAGCCGCGGGCCCTGCCGGGTGAGAAGGTCAACGGAGCCCTCACCGTCGGTGAGAACATCGGCGACCTCGGCGGTCTCACCATCGCCCACAAGGCCTACGTGATCGCGCGCGACGGCGGACAGATGACCGACGAGGTGCGGCGACTGTTCATGAACTGGAGCTACTGCTGGCGCACCAAGCGCCGCAAGGAGCAGGAGCAGCAGTACCTCACCATCGACCCGCACTCGCCGCCGGAGTTCCGCGCCAACATCGTGCGCAACCTCGACGAGTTCCACGAGGCCTTCGGGACCAGCGACGGCGACGGCCTGTGGCTCGAGCCCAGCGAGCGCGTCCGGATCTGGTGAGAGCTCAGCCGACGCGTGGACAGCTGGTGCGAGACTCCACGGCCAGGCATCGGTCCAGCCCCACGCCGCCGTCGACCGTGTCGTAGCCGGTGCCGCCGTCGACGGCGTCGTCGCCGACCGCCCCGGTGAAGGTGTCGTCGCCGGGGCCGCCGTACCCCTGGTCGCTGCCGCTGCCCAGGTCTACGACGTCGTCGCCCCCGCCGGTCCGGGCGACGTCGACCCCGCTGCCGCCATAGACGGTCTCGGCCAGCGGACCGCCCCAGAAGATGTCGTTGCCAGGTCCGCCGATGAGGGTCGGCCCGACCGCGGTCTCCGAGACGGTGATCGAGACGAACTCGTCGCTGCCGCCGTTGCCCTTGGCGGTGCCGCCGTCGAGCATCCGGATCCGGTCGTCGCCCGGCCCGGCGAGCACGTAGTCGGCGTCGCAGACCAGGTCGTTGCCGGCCCCGGCCTCGACCCGCCCACCGCCGAGGATCACGTCGTCGCCGTCGGTGCCGTAGACGGTCTCGCCCGGCAGACCGAACGTGTCGGGCACCGCGCCGAAGCAGGTGTCCTCGCGGAACTGCCGCTGACCCTGGCCGGCCGCGTGGGCCGCCAGTGGGGTCGCCACGAGCAGAGCGGTCACGGCAGCCGTGAGCAGCGGGCCGGCTGAGCGGAGGCGCATGGGTCCCTTCCTCGGTCGATCGGATTGGTTCGGCAGTCAGTGTGATGCATGGATCGACGGCTTGGTTCGGGTGATCCATGACATGGGCTGACCGGGGGGCGGGCTGCCCGGCCACGGGGACCGTCGGCACCCGCTGGTAGACCTGGGGCCATGGACTCCACCGTGGCCACGACCGCGACCCGTGAGGCCGCGCAGGCCCACCTGCGCGCGCTGGTCGGCCGGGACGACGCGGTGCTGCGCGACGACCAGTGGTCGGCGATCGAGGCCCTGGTGGCCGAGCGGCGCCGGGTGCTGGTGGTCCAGCGCACCGGCTGGGGCAAGTCGGCGGTCTACTTCGTCGCGACGGCGCTGCTGCGCGCGCAGGGGGCTGGCCCGACCGTGATCGTGTCGCCGCTGCTCGCCCTGATGCGCAACCAGATCGCCGCCGCCCAGCGGGCCGGCATCCGGGCGGTGACCATCAACTCCACCAACATCGAGCAGTGGCAGGCCGTCCAGGACTCCGTGGCGGCGGGCGAGGTCGACGTGCTGCTGGTCTCGCCGGAGCGGCTCAACAACCCCGGCTTCCGCGACGAGGTGCTGCCCCGGCTGGCGGCGACCGCCGGCCTGCTCGTCGTCGACGAGGCGCACTGCATCTCCGACTGGGGCCACGACTTCCGGCCCGACTACCGCCGGCTGCGCACCCTGCTGGCTGAGCTGCCTCGTGGCATCCCCGTGCTGGCCACCACCGCCACCGCCAACGAGCGGGTCACCCTCGACGTCGCCGATCAGCTCGCGCCGGTCGTCGACGCGGAGGGACGCGGGGACCTCGCTGACGTGCTGGTGCTGCGCGGCTCGCTCGACCGCGAGTCGCTGCGGCTGGGCGTGGTCAGGCTGCGCACCGCGCAGCAGCGGCTGGCCTGGCTGGCCGACCACCTGGCCGAGCAGCACGGCTCCGGCATCATCTACTGCCTGACCGTGGCGGCCACCCAGGAGATCGCCGACTACCTGCGCTCGCGCGGGCACGCCGTCGCGGCGTACTCCGGCCAGACCGACCCCACCGAACGCCTCTCCCTCGAGGACGACCTGGTGGCCGGCCGGGTCAAGGCGCTGGTGGCGACCTCCGCGCTCGGCATGGGCTTCGACGCGTCGCTGGGGTTCGTGGTCAATATGGGGGCCCCGCAGTCCCCGATCGCCTACTACCAGCAGGTCGGCCGAGCGGGCCGTGGCACCGATGAGGCGACCGTCGTGCTGCTGCCGGCGCTGGAGGACCGCGACATCTGGGCCTACTTCGCCTCGCTGGCCTTCCCCCCCGAGCCGTTGGTGCGCCAGACCCTCGCCGCGTTGAGCGAGGTCGGCGCCGCCCACGGCAAGCCCGTCAGCACCGCGGCCCTGGAGGCTCACGTCGAGCTCAACCGCTCCCGCCTCGAGACGATGCTCAAGGTGCTCGACGTCGACGGGGCCGTCCGACGCGTGGCCGGTGGCTGGCTCGCGACCGGGCAGTCCTGGGAGTACGACGCCGATCGCTATCGCAACCTGGCGCAGGCGCGGCAGCGCGAGCAGGACGCGATGCTGGCCTACCTCGAGACCACCGAGTGCCGGATGTGGTTCCTGCGTGACCAGCTCGACGACACCGACAACTGGCCCGCCGACGGCGAGGAGCGGTGCGGGCGGTGCGACAACTGCGGTGGCCTGACCCTCGACGCCTCGGTGTCCGAGGCCGCCGTCGACGAGGCCGCGGCCCGGCTCTCCCGACCGGGGGTGCCTCTGGAGCCACGCAAGATGTGGCCGACCGCGCTCGCCACGTTGGGCATCGGCCTGTCCGGGAAGATCAAGGAGCAGCCCGCGCAGGGCCGCGCCATCGCCCGGCTTACCGATCTCGGCCACGGCCAGGCGCTGCGTGCACTCTTCCGCCCGGAGACCCCCGACGGCCCGGTGCCGCCCGGCCTCGCCCGGGCGGTCGTCGAGGTGCTCGGGGACTGGCAACCCGAGGTCGACGCCCTCGTGCGCGTCGAGTCGGCGACCCGACCCACGCTGGTGGCCGATCTGGCCGACGGCCTGTCGCGCTACCTGCGGGTGCCGGTGCTGGGGACCTTCGCGATCGTGGACCCCGACGTCGCGCCCGGCCAGGGGGCGGTCAACTCCGCCCAACGGGTCGCCGCGGTGGACCGGCGGTTCGCTCTGCGCGCCGACGACGTCACCGGCCGGCGCGTGCTACTCGTCGACGACCTCGTCCGCACCGGGTGGACGCTCGCCCTCGCGGCCCGGGCACTGCGCAATGCGGGCGCGAGCGACGTGATCCCCCTGACGCTCGCCGTCGAGTCCTGAGCTGATGGTCGGCGAGCGGGGGATGACGGTTCGTCCGGCGGTTGTCGACGATGCGCCGGCCATGGGGCGTCTCATGGTCGACTCCTGGCTGTCCGCACATCGTGGTCAGATTCCCGAGGATGCCTGGCACCAGCGGGTGGAGCAATGGACTCATGAGGTGTCGGCGCGCGGGTGGGCCCGGGTGCTCGCCGAGCGAGACTCCGGCAACACCGCTCGCCACGTCCTGCTGGTCGCTGAGGACGCCGATGGCGTGGTTGTCGCGGTCGTGGCGGGGCGCGCAGCCGACGACGCCCCGTCCGGCTCGATCGCCGAGATCGGTGCGTTGTACGTCGCGCCGGATCACCACGGTCAAGGAATCGGCCGGGCACTGGTGCGGGCGGCTGCCGGCGAGCTGGTTACGTGGGGTTTCTCCCAGCTTCACCTCGGAGTGCTGACCGCCAATCTCCCGGCCCGGAGGTTCTATGAGGCGATGGGTGGACACGAGATCGGCGAACGGACCTTCGACGAAGGGGGATACCTTCTTCCCGTGACCGTCTACGGGTGGTCTGACATCAACACCGTGGTCGGCGGTGCCGGCACGACTTCGTGGCGGTAGTGACGCCAGACGGCTTGGGCGACGCATCCCGGTCGTTCCTGTGCCTCGATCTCGATCCGCACGTCGAGAGTGAGCTGTTCGCCGAGCTCGATCTGCTCCACGGCAGCCACGACGGCGTGCATCCGGATCCGAGCCCCGACCGGCACCGGGGCCGGAAACCGGACGCGGTTGTAGCCGTAGAACATGACCTCGCCGTCGGTGAATGTCAGGACCGACTTGCGCAGGTGCGGGAGTGTGCTCAGCGTCAGGTGGGCGTGGGCGATCGACAGCCCGAACGGTCCGCGACCTGCGCGCTCGGGTTCATTGTGCGCCCAGTGCCAGTCATGGACGGAGCGACCGAACGAGTCGACGTCGGACTGGGTCACCTCGACCCAGTCC
>JBDSLK010000172.1:0-14332 GCA_039916425.1 Nocardioides sp. | reverse complement strand
CCTCGGCGTGGACCTGGTAGGCACCGATGTGCTGCGTGATGCCACCGGCCTCCTTGCCCGCGACGTTGGCGTTGCGCAGCGCGTCGAGGAGGCGGGTCTTGCCGTGGTCGACGTGACCCATGACGGTGACGACCGGCGGTCGGATGACCAGGTCGGAGTCGTCGCCCTCGTCGGCACCGAACTCGAGGTCGAAGGACTCGAGCAGGTCGCGGTCCTCGTCCTCGGGCGAGACGATCTCGACGACGTAGTTGAGCTCCTCGCCGATCATCTCGAGGGTCTCGTCGTTGACCGACTCGGTCGCGGTGACCATCTCGCCGAGCGAGAACAGCATCTGCACGAGCGAGGCCGCGTCGACGCCGATCTTCTCGGCGAAGTCGGTCAGGGAGGAGCCGCGCGCCAGGCGGACGGTCTCGCCGTCACCCTTGCGGACACGCACGCCACCGATCGTGGGGGCCTGCATCTGCTCGAACTCCTGGCGACGCGCCCGCTTGGACTTGCGTCCACGCCGGGACGGACCGCCGGGACGCCCGAAGGCACCCTGGGTCTGGCCGCGCTGACCGGGGCGGCCACGGCCGCCGCCGGGCCCGCCGCCGAAGCCGGGGCCTCCCCCGGGTCCGCTGCGGCCGGGAGCACCGGCACCAGCGCCCGGGCCGCCGCGACCGGGCGCACCGGTGCGGCCGGGAGCCCCGCCAGGGCCGCCAGGACCGCCACGACCCGGCGCACCGGGGCGTCCCGGAGGTCCGTTGCGGCCAGCGGGACCGAAGGCGGCGGGCGACTTGGGCATCATCGCGGGGTTGGGGCGCGGCATGCCCGGGCGTGCCGGCACCGCACCGTCGCGAGCGGCCGGCGGCCGGGGCGCGCGCTGCTCGTCGCCCGGCGCCGCAGGAGCGCCGCCGGGGGCGGGAGCAGGGCGTCGGCCCATGCCCTGGGCGGGCGCGAACGGGTTGTTGCCCGGGCGCGGCGCGCCGGGGCGACCCACGGGGCGAGGAGCGGGCGAGCCGCCCTTGCCGGCGTCGCCGGACTCGGCCGCGGGTGCGACCGGCGCCTCGGTGACGGGAGACCTCGCCTCGGTGGCGGGGGACCCCTCGGCCTGCGGAGCGGGCTCGGGGGTGGGCTCGGGTGCCGGCTTCGCCTTCGGGCCGGGCTTGGGGCCGGTGGCCTTGGCCGCGGGAGCGACCGGCTCGGCCGGCGCCTGGGCTGGGGACTCGGCTGGTGACTGGGCTGGTGACTGGGCCGGAGCGGCCGACTCGGCCACGGGAGCGGCGGCGGCCTCGGCCGGAGCGGTGGACCCGGCGGCCGGGGCGGCAGCCTTGGTCGCGGGCGCCGCAGCGGGGCCGGGTGCCGGGGCGGCAGCCACCGGGGCTGCCGGGGCGGAGGTCTTCAGCTTCTCGCCGTACTCCTTGCGGAAACGCATCTCCGCGGGGAGCTCGACGGTCGAGCTCGCCGACTTGACGAACTCACCCATCTCCTTGAACTTCTCGAGAACAAACTTGCTCTCGACGCCGAACTCCTTGGCGAGCTCGTGAACTCGGGTCTTGGCCACAATTCTCCTTCTGGCCTCTCGACCCGGTTCAGGGGTGCTCAGGAGAGGCGTTATTGGCGGTGCAAACTCATCGGAAAGAACTCATCGGAAAGAACTCAAAACAGTGCTCATGAGCTGCTGCTCCAGTCTCTGGTCGGCGGTGCGGTGGTCGGTGGCGCCTGCCCGGGTTGGTGCGGGGGGTCGTGCGGGGCAGTAAGGGCGGTGAGGTAGTCACTCAACGGTGTGCCGGCCAGCCCCGCCCCGGACCTGAGGGCCCGGGCGAACGCTCGCCGTCGCACCGCGAGCTCGTAGCACCGGATCGTCGGGTGGAGGTGCGCCCCACGGCCCGGTGCCGTGGCAGCGGGATCGGGCACCACGGCTGGTCTGCCGTCGACGTCCGAGCCTGCGACCACGCGCACCAACTCGCTCTTGGCGGCCCGCTCACGACACCCGACGCAGGTGCGTACGGGTCCCTGGGCAGGGAGCATCGATGAGCGAGCCACTGTGAGGACAGTCTAGCCGTAGTGACGAGTGGATTCCGAAACGACCGTCGTCGCAGGCCGGCAGGTGGCCCCGCCGAGACCCGGGCTGCCGGCTCGGTGGCTCAGTCGCGTGGGGCCTCGTCGGACTTGATGTCGATGCGCCAGCCGGTCAGCCGCGCGGCGAGCCGGGCGTTCTGGCCCTCCTTGCCGATCGCGAGCGAGAGCTGGAAGTCCGGGACGACGACCCGGGCGGAGCGGGCGTCGGCGTCCAGCACCTCGACGGAGTTGACCCGCGCGGGCGACAGTGCGTTGGCCACGAACTGGGAGGGACTCTCGGCCCAGTCCACGATGTCGATCTTCTCGCCGTGCAACTCCGACATCACGTTGCGCACCCGCTGGCCCATCGGGCCGATGCAGGAGCCCTTGGCATTGACCCCGGACACCATCGAGCGGACCGCGATCTTGCTGCGGTGTCCGGCCTCGCGGGCGATCGCGACGATCTCGACGGTGCCGTCGGCGATCTCGGGCACCTCCAGCGCGAAGAGCTTGCGCACCAGGTTGGGGTGGGACCGGGACAGGGTGATCTGCGGGCCGCGCATGCCCTTGCGGACCGACACCACGATGGTCTTGATCCGGGAGCCGTGGTCGTAGCGCTCCCCTGGGACCCGCTCGCCCAGTGGCAGGATCGCCTCGAGCTTGCCGAGGTCGATCATCACCTCGTCGGGGTTGCGGCCCTGCTGGATGATGCCGGAGATGAGGTCGCCCTCCTTGCCGGCGAACTCACCGAAGCGGATGTCGTCCTCGGCGTCGCGGAGCCGCTGCAGCATGATCTGCTTCGCGGTCGTGGCCGCGATCCGGCCGAACCCGTCAGGGGTGTCGTCGTACTCCCCCACCCGGTTGCCGTCGTCGTCGAGCTCGGCGGCCATCACCGAGACGTGGCCGGACTTGCGGTCCAGCTGGACGCGAGCCTGATCCTGGGCGCCGGGCGACTTGTGGTACGCCGTGAGGAGGGCCTGCTCGATCGCGTCCACCAGCACCTCGAAGGAGATCTCCTTCTCGCGTTCGAGCATCCGCAGGATGCTCAGGTCGATGTCCATCAGGAGTCCTCCTTGGAGCGACGGTTGAACTCGATCTGCACGAGGGCCTTGTCGATGTCGCCGAGGGCGACCTCGCGCTCGGTCCCGTCGAGGTCGAGGGTGACGGAGTGCTCCGTCGAGCCGAGGACGCGGCCGGTCACCTCGGTGCCGTCCGTCAGGGTGACCTTGACCAGGCGGTCGGCGTTGCGTCGCCAGTGGCGCGGCAGCTCGAGCGGGCGGTCGACGCCACGGGACGTGACCTCGAGGGTGTAGCCCATCTCCCCCATCACGTCGGAGGCGTCCAGCACGTCGGAGACGACCCTGGTGGCGTCGGCGATGTCGTCGAGCGTCACGCCGCCGTCCTGGTCGACGGCCACCCGCAGCACGCGGCGCTTGCCGGCGGGCGTCACGTCCACCGCTTCGAGGTCGAGGCCGTGGGCGCCCAGGGGTCCGGTCAGCTCCGCCTCGATCTGGTCGCGGAGAGCGTCTTTCGCGTGCGCCACGCGGCTCACCAACCTCCTGTGTGCTGTTGTCGTCGTCCACGATAGCGGCTCCCTGGCGGCTTCCCCGCCTCGGCGTCGACGACCGGGGAGCCCCCGTCCGAGGGATAGGGTTCCCGGGTGCCCGCACCCTCCCGCGCCCCCGTCTCACGACGGGCCACGCTGGTCGTCGGCGCCATCGGGGCCATCGGTGTCGTGGTGCTGACCGGTGGTTGCGACCTGGATCCGCGGGCCGAGCCGGGCCCACCGGCGCCCACCACCGGCGCCCCGACGGACCCCGCAGCGGACGCCGACCTCGTGCTCCTCGACGACGTTCGCGCCGGGATGGGGACGGCGCTGGCCCTGGTCGAGGCGACCCGGCGCCGGCACCCGACCCTGAGACCCCTGCTGCGACCCCTGGCCCTGACCCACCGTGCCCACGACGCGGTACTCGCCGACGCCGGCCGCGGCTCGGACGGGGCGCAGGACCCCGCACCGCCCGTGCGGGGGGACCCGGCGCGCGCCCTGTCCGCCGTCCGAGCCAGTGAGACGCGGCTCCAGCGCGATCTGGGCGGCGCTGCGGTGCAGGCCGGCAGCGGCGGGTTCGCCCGTGTGCTCGGCAGCATGAGCGCCTCGGTCGCCCAGCACCTGACGCTGCTCCCCCAGGGACCTCCGGCATGACGTCCCCCGACCTCGCGACCCTCGATGCGCTGCAGGCGACGTTGGCCGGTGAGCACGCGGCGCTCTACCTCTACGGCGCCCTGGGTGGCCGCACGTCGCCGACGACCACCCCTGCCCTCTACGCCGCGCTCCGCCAGGGGTACGACGTGCACCGCGCCCAGCGCGACCAGCTCACGGTGGTGGTCCGCGACCTCGGGGCTGAGCCCGTGGCCGCCGCCGTCGCCTACGACCTGCCCGGCCCGGTCGCCTCGGCCGTCGACGTCGCGCGGGCGGCGTTGGCGCTCGAACGGCGCTGCGCCGCGGCGTACTCCTCGCTCGTTGCGCAGAGCGTCGGAGACCAGCGGCGCTGGGCGGTGACCGCCCTCACCAGCAGCGCGGTGCGCCAGCTCGCGACCGGCGGTGCGGCCGAGGCCTTCCCCGGGGTCGAGGGGCTGACCGGGAGCTGAGCCGACAGGCTCGGAAGACGCCGGAAGCACAGCGGTCCGCGATCTTGTCTTCCGGGGAAGTCCCGAGATCTCCCCCGGACTGACAAGGTCGCGGACCGATGCGTCGGGCCCTCAGCAGGGACCCTGGTCGTACGGCGCAGAGTCCTCCGGGGTCCAGCTCCCCGGTCGGCCTCTTGCACAAGCATGCAGCGGTTTCGGGGCGTCCACGACCAGATCGTTCCTCAATTTCTTGCTTTGCATCTTCCTGCAAGAAGGAAGACGCGACGGCATCAGGCTCCGAGAGCGCGGACGACGTCCACGATCTCGGCCAGCGAGTGCACGACCGCGTCGGGCTCGCCCTCGGTGTGACCTACCTGCTGGGCCGGGATGGTGCTGTGCGGCACATGGACCGCGCGCATCCCCGCCTGGTGGGCGCCCCACACGTCGTCGAAGAGACGGTCGCCGACGTAGACGCACCGGCTGGGGTCAGTGGCCCCGACCGCGTCCATCGCGGCGCCGAAGGCCAGCGGGGATGGCTTCGTCCAGGCGATCTCGGAGGTGTAGACGTCGCCGTCGACGAGGTCGAGCACCCCGTCGCGCTCGAAGAACCCGCGGTGCCACGACCGCGGCCAGATCGTGTTGGAGAGCACGCCGACCTTGATCCCCACGGATCGCAACGTCTCCCACAGCGGGCCGACCTCGGGGTCGGTCTCGGTGTGCGGCTCCCAGAACTCGTAGTACGCCGAGAGCAGGGCCGGGTCGTGGTCGAGCCCGGCCTCGGTGAAGAGGTCACCGATCGTGGCGCTCTGCTGGTGGTCGCGGGAGCGGCCCCAGACCGCCTCGCCAGCCTGGTGCAGCAGTGCCGCGTGGCTGGCGGGATCGGTCTCCCCTGCGGCGACCACCGCCTGGGCGAGCGCCAGCGACTCCGCGTGGAAGTCGACGTCGTGCCAGCGCGTCAGCGTGCCGCCCCAGTCGAAGATGACCGCCTCGACCGCCACGGGTCAGCTCACGACGAGGGCGGTCAGGTGGTCGGCGGCCGCAGTGACCGCGACCTCCTCCCGCTCCCCGCTTCTCCGGTCCTTCACCTCGACCGTGCCGTCGGCCAGCCCGCGGCCGACCGTCACGATCGTGGGCACCCCGATCAGCTCGGCGTCCTTGAACTTCACGCCCGGGCTGACCTTCGGTCGGTCGTCGTAGAGCACCTCGACGCCACGCGCGGCCAGCTCGTCGGCGAGCGTTGCTGCCGCCTCGAAGACGGCCGCGTCCTTGCCGGTGGCGACGATGTGCACGTCGGCCGGGGCGATCGCCCGCGGCCAGACCAGGCCGAGCTCGTCGTTGTTGCCCTCGGCGATGGCCGCGACCGCGCGGCTCACCCCGATGCCGTAGGAGCCCATCGTCACCGTCACGAGCTTGCCGTTCTCGTCGAGCACCCGCAGGTCCAACGCCTCGGCGTACAGGCGACCGAGCTGGAAGATGTGGCCCATCTCGATGCCGCGGGCGGTCTCCAGCCGGCCGTCGTGGCAGTTCGGGCACGGGTCGCCGTCGCGCACCTCCGCGGCCTCGATGGTCCCGTCGGGGGTGAAGTCGCGACCAGCCACGACGTCGAGCGCGTGGCTCCCGTGGACGTCGGCGCCCGTCACCCACCGGGTGCCCTCCGCGACCCGGGGGTCGACGAGGAAGCGGATTCCCGAGGCCGACTCGGTGCCGAGGGCGCCGGGACCGATGTAGCCCTTGACCAGCGCGGGGTGCTTGCGCAGCTCGGCCTCGTCCATCGGCTCGACCTCGATCGGCTCGAGCTGACCCTCGAGACGCTTCTGGTCGACCTCACGGTCGCCGGGAACGCCGATCGCGAGGGGCTCACGGGTGCCGTCGGGGTGCTTGAGCAGGACCAGGACGTTCTTGAGGGTGTCGCCGGCAGCCCAGGGCCGGTCGTCGCGGGGGTACTTCTCGTTGAGCAGAGCCACCAGGGTGTCGATGGTGGGGGTGTCGGGGGTCTGCTCGGCGTGCATCGCAGGCACGTCGTCGTACGCCGTCGCGGCAGGCGGGCGGACCTGCACCGCCTCCACGTTGGCGGCGTAGTCGCAGGACGTGCAGCGCACGTAGGTGTCCTCCCCGACGTCGGCCTTGGCGAGGAACTCCTCGGACTTCGAGCCGCCCATGGCACCGCTGGTGGCCTTGACGATCACGTAGTCGAAGCCGAGCCGGTCGAACGTCTTGACGTACGCCGCCCGGTGCGCGGCGTAGGACGCGTCGAGGCCCTCGTCGGTGGTGTCGAAGGAGTAGGAGTCCTTCATGATGAACTCGCGACCCCGCAGGATGCCCGCGCGGGGTCGCGCCTCGTCGCGGTACTTGTTCTGGATCTGGTAGAGCCAGACGGGCAGGTCCTTGTAGGAGGAGTAGAGGTCCTTCACCGCGAGGGTGAACATCTCCTCGTGGGTGGGTCCGAGCAGGTAGTCCCCGCCCTTGCGGTCCTTGAGCCGGAAGATGCCGTCGCCGTAGTCGGCCCAGCGGTTGCTCGCCTCGTAGGGCTCCCGCGGCAGCAGCGCCGGGAACGACAGCTCCTGGGCGCCGATCGCGTCCATCTCGTCGCGGATGATGCCCTCGACGTTGCGCAGCACCCGCAGTCCCAGCGGCAGCCAGGTGTAGATGCCCGGCGCGGCTCGCCGGATGTAGCCGGCGCGGACCAGGAGCCGGTGGCTGGGCACCTCGGCGTCGACCGGGTCGTCGCGCAGCGTGCGGACGAAGAGGGTGGACATCCGGAGAATCCTGGGGGCCCCCGCGGAAGCACGAGCGGAGCGAGTGGTTGCGTGGGGGTCGTCCATGGGGCAAGGCTACGGCTGCGGGTCGGCGCCAGGCGATCGGGTTAGCGAGGCAACCTCCCGACGACTCGCGGCGTCCCACTGCTCGACGGCCTCGATGCACCACCCCACCGACGAGAGGGCACGACCATGAAGCGAACCACCAAGGTCCTGCTGGCCCTCACGATGACCGCCGGCCTCGCCGGCACCCTGCTCGCCCCGGCGACCGCGGCCGCCCCCGAGGAGCTGGTCCTCAGCAGGCTCGACCGGGGCGCGCCTCCTACCGTGCCGCACATCGAGGGCGACCAGCTCGTCGACGGCTCGCTGCGCCTCGACCTGCCCCGCCGGGTCGGCCGCTACCTGGGCCGGCAGGGCGGGGACTACCTGCTCTGGGTCCTCGCCAGGATCGACGGTCCCGACAAGGTGCTGCGAATCTCGGCCGACGGCACCCGTGAGCTGGTGCTGACGGGCCGGTCCCTCTACGACGCGACGCTGTCGGAGGACGGCTCCGCGCTGGCCTCGTCGAGCACCTCCACCTCGCGCCGGACCACGCTGAGGGTCTGGGACACCCTCACCGGGAAGGTCACGAGCCGGCAGACGGTGCGTGGCTACGGCTCGGTGCTGGACTTCGACGGCGTGCGCGTCGCGGTCGGGCTCGACAACCCGTCCAAGACGCTCGCGTGGACGCCGACGACGGGCACCATCGACACGGTCGTCGGCCGCGGTGGCAGCCGCGCCGACCTCTCGCTGGACCTGCTGGCCACCGCCACCTCGGATCCCTACCTCGGCGGGTGCACGGTCGTCTCCTCCTTCTCCGACCCCACGGCCGAGCTCTGGCGGTCCTGCCGGGAGCGGGTCGAGGCCTGGTCCGACGACGGCAGCCGGATGGCCACCGTCGACCTGCTCGCCGACGGTCTCGGTCCCGGTCGCGTCTGGCTGCGCAAGACCGGCGGCCGGCTGCTCGGCAAGTACGACGCGCCGTACTACTTCGGGGCCGTGGAGTTCGAGGACGCCACCCACCTGCTTATCAACACCTACAGCCGCACGAAGGCGGCGATCGTCCGCTGCGACGGCGACACCTGCGAGCGGGCCACGCGGACCACGCCCCACGACGCCCCGCTGCACGCGGAACGGGGCGTCCGGTAGCGCGACCGGTCGGGTCCGGCCACGCAGGCCCACACTCAGGTCCGGTACTCAGGTCCGGGCGGCCTTCAGGGCCGTCCGGACCATCGGCACCTGGAGCGGCAGCCGTCCGAAGGCGACGACCTTGAAGCGGGTGCTGCGGCTGCGCGCCGCGTCACCGGCCATCTTCACGTTGCCGGGGTAGACCGCCACCAGCAGCGCCGCCGAGGCCCAGCCCGCGCCCCGCCGGGTGCGCGGGTGCAGGAGCCCGACGGCGCACGCCAGCTCGGCGAGGCCCGAGGCGAGGATGATCTCGCGGTGGGCGGGCAGCCGGTCGGGCATCAGCGGCTCGTAGACCTCGGGCCGCGCGAGATGGAGGACACCAGAGGCGGCGAAGATCCCGGCGAGGGCGAGGACGTCCTTCGCGGGCGAGCCAAGCGGTCTGGTCGGGGCGGGCACGGCCCCTACCGTAGTGGGCCGCTCAGAACATGATGGTGGAGAAGCGAGCGGTCTCCCGGAAGCCGACCCGCTCGTAGACCCGGCGGGCGCCGGCGTTCCACTCGTTGACGTAGAGCGAGACGACCGGCGCGATGTCGCGGCGTACCTCCTCGACGACGGCGGCCAGGCCGGCCGAGGCCAGCCCCAGTCCGCGCAGGTCCGGGGGCACCCAGACGCCCTGGACCTGGGCGGCCGACGGGGACACGCTGGCCACCTCGGCCTTGAAGACCAGCCGCCCGCTGCCGTCGAAGCGGGCGAACGACCAGCCACGGGTGATGAGCTGGAGGACGCGGGCGCGGTACATCTCCTTGCCGCCCCCGAGCTCGGGCGAGACGCCGACCTCCTCCTCGTACATCGCCACGCAGGCCGGGTAGAGCACCGGCAGGTCCGCGCGGATGGTGCGGCGCACGACCGGGTCCAGCTCGACGTCGGGGGCTCGGTCGATCACCAGGTGCGGCTGGCGCCAGCGGGCCTCGCGCAGGTCGTGCCAGCTCGCGCCGAGCACCTCCCACATCGCCTCTACGGCCTCATGCGGGCCCACGATCGTCGAAACGGTGCGCGGTCGGGCCCGGGCGCGCGTCCCGAACGCGGCGGCGTCGTCGGCCGTGCACTGGATCGGCACCAGGTTGGCTCCGACGTGGCAGGCGGCCCGCAGGCGGCCGGCCTCGTCGTAGCGGCCCCACATCTCGCCCCCGAGCCAACGCGGGTCGAGGTTGGTGGTGCGTGCCCGGTAGTCGGCGAAGACGTTCACGACCGGGTCGAGGGCCACCAGGGCGAGGAAGTCGTCGAGGTCGGCGGGGGCCAGCACCCGGATCCCCTCGTCGGTCGTGAGCACGGGCCAGAGCCTACGCGGCCGAGTCCACTGGCACCCGCGGCGCGGCGGGGATCCGGCGCAGCGGCGACGACCAGGCTCAGGTCCGAGCGGACCACGACGATTCCTGCTGGCCTGGCGGAAGCTGAGGGAGCTGACCCTGTCTCTCAGGAGACGTTGACGCTGGCCCCCGCGCCCTCGACGGGCTCCATGCCCTCGGCGATCCGCATCGCCTCCTCGATCAGGGTCTCCACGATCATCGACTCCGGCACCGTCTTGATGACCTCGCCCTTGACGAAGATCTGGCCCTTGCCGTTGCCCGAGGCCACCCCGAGGTCGGCCTCCCGGGCCTCCCCCGGTCCGTTGACGACACATCCCATCACGGCGACGCGCAAGGGGACCTCGAGGCCCTCGAGGCCGGCGGTCACCTGCTCGGCGAGGGTGTAGACGTCCACCTGGGCCCGGCCGCACGACGGGCACGAGACGATCTCGAGGCGGCGCGGCTTGAGGTTGAGCGACTCCAGGATCTGCAGGCCCACCTTGACCTCCTCGACCGGCGGAGCGCTGAGCGAGACGCGGATCGTGTCGCCGATGCCCTGACCGAGCAGGTGCCCGAAGGCCACCGACGACTTGATGGTGCCCTGGAAGGCCGGGCCCGCCTCCGTCACGCCGAGGTGGAGCGGCCAGTCCCCCGCCGCCGCGAGCAGCTCGTAGGCGCGCACCATCACGACCGGGTCGTTGTGCTTGACCGAGATCTTGAAGTCGTGGAAGCCGTGCTCCTCGAAGAGCGACGCCTCCCACACGGCGCTCTCGACGAGCGCCTCCGGCGTCGCCTTGCCGTACTTGTCGAGGATCCGCTTGTCGAGCGAGCCTGCGTTGACGCCGATCCGGATCGAGGTGCCGCGGTCCTGGGCGGCCCTCGCGATCTCCTTGATCTGGTCGTCGAACTTGCGGATGTTGCCCGGGTTGACGCGGACGGCGGCGCAGCCGGCGTCGATGGCCGCGAAGACGTACTTCGGCTGGAAGTGGATGTCGGCGATGACCGGGATCTGGGAGTGCTGCGCGATCTGGGCCAGCGCGTCGGCGTCGTCCTGACTGGGGCATGCCACCCGGACGATGTCGCAGCCCGTCGCGGTCAGCTCGGCGATCTGCTGGAGGGTCGCGTTGACGTCGGAGGTCAAGGTGGTGGTCATCGACTGCACCGAGATCGGGTGGTCGCTGCCGACCCCCACCTTGCCGACCTGGATCTGGCGGGTCTGGCGCCGCGGAGCGAGGACGGGAGGAGGGAGCGCGGGCATGCCCAAGCCGATGGCGGTCATGGGTCCCAGGATAGGCCGCGGCCCCTCAGTCGCACCCACCGAGCGGGGGTCAGGAGAGCAGCTGCACCGGGACCACGAGGTCGCCGACGATCAGCACCACCCCCATGACCAGCAAGGCCGAGGCTACGACGTAGGCCACTGGCAGCAGCCGGGCGATGTCGACGTAACCAGGGTCGGGCCTCCGGCGCAGCCGGGCGATGCTCCGACGGACCGCCTCGAACAGCGCCCCCGCGATGTGGCCGCCGTCCAGCGGCAGCAGCGGCACGAAGTTGAACATGCCGATGAAGAAGTTGAAGCCACCGATCAGCATCAGGAGGAAGACCGACTTCTCGGTGAGGCTCAGGGTGTCCGTCGACGTCGCCTCGCCCGCGATGCGGCCGCCGCCGACGATGCTGACCGGGCTGTCCACGGCGCGCTCCTCCACGCCCACGATGGCCTTGGCCACGCCCCACACCTTGACCGGCAGCGTGCCCAGGGCCTTGACCGTGTCGACGGTCATGGTGCCCATCTGGTCGAGCGTGTAGAGCGGACCGCCGGTCTGCGGGCTTGCCGTGGGCACGACCCCGAGGAAGCCGACGTCGGTGAGCGCCTCGTTGGCCGGGTCCTCCGAGATCGGCAGGGCGGTGACGGTGGTGTTGGTGTCCAGAGTCACCTGCTGGCCGTCACGTTCGACGGTCAGGCTGACCTTGCCGTCGGCGTTGCCGCGGATCTGGTTCTGCACCTCGCGCCAGCCGGTCACCGCGACGCCGTTGACCGCGACGAACCGATCGCCGACCTCGACCCCGGCCCTCTTCGCGGGGGTGACCTCGTCCTGCGGGGTGCAGGCGCGACCGTCCTCGCTGTAGGGCACGACGCAGTCGAGGACCTCACTGACGACGGGCTCGATCCTGCCGTCGTTGAGGTTGCCGTAGGTCGAGAAGACGCCGAAGAAGATGAAGAAGGCGATCAGGAGGTTCACGACCGGCCCGCCGGCCATCACGATGACCTTCTTCCACCAGGTCATCTTGTAGAAGAGTCGGTCGTCGTCGCCGGGGCTGATGTGCTCCCACTCGGCGGCGCGTGCGTCCGAGATCAGCTGGGTGAACATCCCGGTGTTGGACTTGCGCACGCGCAGGACCCGGTTGCCGTCGGCGTCGTGCTCGACCTCACCGAGATCCTCGGCCCCGGGCGGGAGCATCCCGACGATCTTGACGAAGCCGCCGAGCGGGATCGCCTTGACGCCGTACTCCGTCTCGCCGACCCGCCTGCTCCACACGGTGGGTCCGAACCCGATGAAGTACTGCGTGACCTTGCCCCCGAACTTCTTCGCCGGGATCATGTGGCCGAGCTCGTGGAGGCCGATCGAGGCCAGGATGGCCCCGAAGAACAGGACCACCCCGAGGGTGTAGAGCAGCGGGGTCATCGCGTCCCTTCGACGGTATGGGCTTGAGCCCGCTCACGGGCCCAGGAGTCGGCGGCGAGCACGTCGTCGACGGTGAGGTCGTCCTCCTTCGAGGGTACCGGCCCGGCGGCTGATCCGTGCTCGTCCAGGACGGTGCGCACGGTGGGGACGATGTCGGCGAAGCTCAGCCGGCCACCGAGGAAGGCCTCCACGCACACCTCGTTGGCCGCGTTGTACGCCGCCGGGGCGGTGCCACCCGCCACGCCTGCGTCGCGGGCGAGGCCGACCGCCGGGAACGCCTCGTGGTCGAGCGGGAAGAACTCCCAGGTCTCCGGACGGGTCCAGTCGACCGGCGGGGCCGCGTCGGGGACCCGGTCGGGCCAGGCCAGGCCGAGGGCGATCGGGATCATCATCGTCGGCGGACCGGCCTGCGCGATGGTCGAGCCGTCGACGAACTCCACCATCGAGTGGACCACGCTGGTGGGGTGCACCACGACCTCGATCCGGTCGAAGCCGATCCCGAAGAGCAGGTGTGCCTCGATCACCTCCAGGCCCTTGTTGACCAGGGTCGCGGAGTTGACGGTGATGACCGGGCCCATCGCCCAGGTCGGGTGGGCAAGCGCCTGCTCGGGCGTCACGTCGCGGAGCCGGTCGGCGCTCCAGCCGCGGAACGGGCCGCCGGACGCGGTCAGCACCAGGCGGCGTACCTCTGCTCCGGTGCCCGCGCGCAGGCACTGCGCTAGTGCGGAGTGCTCGCTGTCGACGGGGACGATCTGGCCGGGCGCGGCCAGCCGGGTCACCAGCGGGCCGCCGATGATCAGCGACTCCTTGTTGGCCAGCGCGAGCGTGTTGCCCGCCTCCAGGGCGGCTAGGGTCGGTCGGAGGCCGACGGCGCCGGTGATCCCGTTCAGGACGACGTCACAGTCGAGGCTGGCGGCCACGGTGGAGGCCTCCTCCCCCAGCCCGGAGTACGCCGGCCGCAGCTCGGCCACCTGCTGCTCGAACAGCGCGGGCTGCGACCCGCCGGCGGTGAGCCCGACGACTCGGAACCGGTCCGGGTTGGCCCGCACCAGGTCGATCGCCTGGGTCCCGATCGAGCCGGTCGAGCCCAGGATGACCACGTCACGTCGCTGCACCCAGCCATCCTCCCAGCCCCCGACCCGGCGCGGAGGGTGGGCCGTCAGTCGCGGCGGAGCACCGGACGCAGCCGGTCGAGCACCCCCGTGTCCTCGATCGTGCTCGGCACGACGGCGTCCTTGCCGTCGGCGATCTCGCGCATCGTCTTGCGCAGGATCTTGCCGCTGCGGGTCTTGGGCAGGCCGCCCACGACGGTGACGTCGCGGAAGGCCGCCACGGCCCCGATCTCGTCCCGGACCAGCTGGACCAGCTCGGCCGCGATCTGGTCGGGATCGGTGTCGATGCCCGCCTTGAGCACCACCAGGCCGCGCGGCAGCTGCCCCTTGAGGGCGTCCTCGACCCCGATCACCGCCGCCTCGGCGACGGCCGGGTGCTGGGCGAGGACGGCCTCCATCGAGCCGGTGGAGAGCCGGTGCCCGGCCACGTTGATCACGTCGTCGGTGCGGCCCATCACGAAGAGATAGCCGTCGGAGTCGACGTAGCCCCCGTCCCCGGAGAGGTAGTAGCCCTCGAACGCGGACAGGTAGGAGTCGACGTAGCGCTGGTCGTCGCCCCAGAGCGTCGGCAGGGTGCCCGGCGGCATCGGGAGCTTGAGGCAGAT
>JBDSLK010000171.1:0-2904 GCA_039916425.1 Nocardioides sp. | reverse complement strand
TCGCGTTGTCGTCGAGCTCGCCGACCAACCAGGAGCCCGTCGGCAGCATCAGCGCGTCACCGGACCAGAACTGGGCGATCCCGGTGTCGTAGTCCACCGAGGTGGGGGACTCCGACAGGTAGCCGTCTTCGTTGTAGCCCTTCCACAGCTCGAAGGCCGAGACCACGGCCGGGGAGTCCCAGGACTCGTCGCCGTTGATGATCGAGAGCATCTCTTCGGAACCGGCCTGGCTGGCCAGCGCCATGCTCAGGTAGTGCCCGCCTTCCCAGCCCTCCTTGTCCGGAGCGGCCAGGCCGACCATGCCGGTGTCCTTCGCGGCGGCCGCGGCCGCGGCGAGGTCGTCGAGGTTCTGCGGCTCCTCGAGGCCGAGCTCGGCGAACTTGTCCTTGTTGTAGTAGACCCCGATGGTCTCCAGCTCGCCCGGGACGCCGTAGACGACGTCGTCCTGGGTAACGGTCTCCTTGGCGAAGTCGTAGACCTCCCAGGCGTTCTCCTCATAGGCGTCGCTGAGGTCGAGAAGCATCCCCGCGTTGGCCAGTGCGCCGCCGAAACCGGGGCCGGATCCCCAGTTGATGACGTCGGGGCCCTGGCCGGAGCGCAGCTGGGTCTGCAGCACGGTCCTCATGGTGTCGAAGGGCAGGGTCTTGATGTCGACTGTGACGCCGGACTCCTCGGTGAAGTCCTTGGCGACGTGCTCCTTGAGCGCCTGGAGGGCTTCGGCGTCCTCGGGCTCCTCGATCAGCCACTCGATCGTCTGGGGGCCGTCGGTCTTCTGCTCGGCCTCGGGCGAGGCGGTTCCGGTGCAGCCGGCGAGGGCGAGGGCGGCCGTCACGGCCGCCGCGAGCGAGAGGCGAAGCCTCGACATGGACGAGTTCATGAGGTGGTTCTCCGCTCGACGAGGGCCGGTGTCTGGTGACCGGGAGACGTCAATCATGTTTCACGGTGAAATTATTACCTGTCAAGGGACTCGCCCACATCGAACGCATAACGATCACGGAAAGCGGTGCTGGATGGCAACCGCGGCGGCCCCGCGTGCCCACTCCACGAAGTCCATCGGCATGACGACCGGGTCGATCGGCCTGAGCGGCCCGGCGCTGTACGCCAGCCGGCCGGTGCGCAGCGCCTCCGGGGCGATCTGCGCCAGGCGCACGCCCTCCCCGGTCAGGATGATCCGCTCCACGCCGGTCAGCGAGGTGACGACCGCGGTCGCCAGGCCGAGAGCCCGCGCGGCCTCGGAGACGACTCTCGTGGCGACCGGCTCCCGTTGCTCGGCCAGGGCGAGGAGCTCGTCGTAGGACAGCTCCCGGCCGAGGGCCTCGGAGGCCGTCGCGCACATCGCCCCCGAGGAGAGATACGCCGACATGCACCCCCGGTGGCCCAGCCGGCACAGCGGCCCGCTGGGGTCGACCGGGAGGTGGCTGACCGGACTGACGTAGGTCGGCACAACGCGGTGGTCGATGACCAGCCCGTACCCCACGCCGGCACCCACGGTCAGGAGCGCGAAGTCGGCGACCGTGCGGCCGTAACCGAACCACTGCTGGGCCATGGTCAGGCCCACGACGTCGTTGGCCAGCAACAGCGGCTCCCCCACCTCCTTGGCGAGCAGCGTCCGGAACGGGACGTCGTGCCACTCCAGGAAGGGTGAGTCCGTGACGGTCTCACCGCCGTCGACCCGCCCGCCGACCGTGACGCCGACGGCGTCCACCGGTCGCGTGCTCCGGGCCCGGAGCCGGTTGACCACGTCAGTCACCGCGGCCACCACCTCGTGGACAGCGAGCGACGGCTCGGCGACGACCTCGGTGTGCAGCACCTGGGCGCGCAGGTCGACGAGGACGCCATAGATGGACTCCCGCGTGAGCTTCACACCCACGAAGTGCCGGGCGTCCGGGACCACGTCGAGCGGCAGCGACGATCGGCCCCGCCCGGGGGTGCGGATTGCGCCGCCCTCCACCAGCACGCCGGTCGCGACCAGCGGCCGGGTGACGCGGGTCAGGGTCGCCGGCGAGACGCCCAGCCGCCGAGCGAGGCTGGCGCGCGGCTGCGGGCCGTGGACCAGGATCTCGACAGCGACCGCACGCGCCAGCGCGTGCTGCTCGACCTCGTCCGTGGCCATCGCACCCTCCTCGCCACTTGTGTCATGCTGCGCCACATAGTTTCACCATGAAACCAGATGCCGGTGAGGCAACGCATGATCGTAGCGACGCAGTCGACCCTCCAGCCCGTCGTCCTCCAGGGCGGCGGGACGTCGGTCGTCGTCGACGTCGATGGCGGCGTCCCCCGGGTCCTGCACTGGGGACAGCGGCTCTCCGAGGCGGCGACTGCGGACCCGATGCTGGCCGCGCTGGGCGACTCCCAGCACGGCGCGGACGGACTCACCGGGCAGCGCCGGATCCCCGCGCTGCTGCCTGAGCAGGCCATGGGCTGGATGGGCTCTCCCGGCCTGGAGGGTCATCGGGACGGGCAGTTCTTCACCACGTTCTTCGAGTCTGCCCGGCACGAGCTCGGCGAGTGCACCGGCGGAGGGCAATGGCTCAACGTGCGCGTCGAGGACGCGACCGCCTGTCTTGGACTGACCACACGGATCGAGGTGGACGAGGCGGGGGTCGTCCGCGTCCGCGTGACGCTGACCAACACCGACAGGACGCGGGACTACACCGTCAACGCTCTGCGGCTGGCGCTCCCGGTCCCGGCCGAGGCCGACGAGGTGCTCGATTTCACCGGTCGCCACCTGCGCGAGCGCACCCCCCAACGTCAGGCGTTCACGGTCGGGACGCACCTGCGCGAAGGTCGGCGCGGGCGCACCGGCTCCGACGCGGCCTTCCTGATGGCCGCGGGCACGCCGGGCTTCGGCTTCCGGCACGGGCAGGTCTGGGCGGTGCACACCGCCTGGAGCGGCAACCACGT